>CADBTQ010000047.1 GCA_902797685.1 uncultured Eubacteriales bacterium
GAAACGATCGCGCAACGGACCCGTCAACATACCCGCGCGGGTGGTCGCGCCGATCAAAGTAAAGTGTTGCAAGCCCATACGCACGCTGCGAGCGGTGGGACCTTTGCCCACCATAAAGTCGATGCTGTAGTCTTCCATCGCGGGATACAGCATCTCTTCGGCGGTGTGGTTGAGGCGGTGGATCTCGTCGATAAACAACACGTCCCCCTCCTCCAAATTGGTCAACAAAGCCGCCAAGTCGACCGCCTTTTCGATAGCGGGACCGCTGGTGACCTTGATATGCGCGCCCATCTCGTTGGCGACGATGTTGGCGAGGGTGGTTTTGCCCAGTCCCGGAGGACCGTACAGCAACACGTGGTCCAAGCTCTCCCCTCTCTTGCGGGCGGAGTGGATAAACACGGACAAATTGGCTTTGACCTTGCTTTGACCCACGTAATCCGCCATGGTGCGGGGGCGCAGTTCGTTTTCGACCACTTCGTCGCCCATATCCTGCATGCTACTCGTCAAAAAGTCGTCCATAGTTTACCTCGTATGCCAACCTTTGAGCACCGACCGCACGATCTCCGCCACATTATCGGTGGTTTGCCTCGCTTTGAGCACCTTGTCGTAGGCGTCCGAGCGGCTCAAGCCCATCGACTCCAACGCTTCCAAGGCGTCCGCCGCCACCGTGTCGACCGCGCCCGAATTGGATACGCCGACCGACGCCGCGGACAATAAGCTGTCGTCTTCGCCCACCGACTCTTTGAGTTCCAATATCACACGCTCGGCGGTCTTTTTGCCGATGCCTTTGATCTTGGCGAGGGCTTTGGTATCGCCCGTCAAAATGGCGGTGGAAAGCGCGCTGACGTTTAGCCCGGACAGGATCGAAAGCGCCACTTTGGGCCCGATCCCCGAGATGGAGATCAATTTGACGAACATCTGTTTTTCGGCGGATGAGCCGAAGCCGAAGAGCGCCAATTCGTCCTCTTTGACTTGTTGATACAAAAAGAGTTTGACCTCGCTACCGACGGGGGGTAGTGAGGACAAAGTTTGGTTGCTGACCCAGATCTCGTAGCCCAACCCTGCGGCTTCCACGACCACGTTGTCAAAATCTTTGACCGCTAATTTCCCTCTGATATAGGCGTACATAACTCCTCCTATTGGATGCGGAACATATTGCCGAAAGCGCCCGTTTGCGCGTGCGTCAAAGCGACCGCCAAGGCGTCGGCGGCGTCGTCGGGCTTGGGAATGGTGGGCATTTTGAGCAAAAACTTGACCATTTGCTGTATCTGTTGCTTTTCCGCCCCACCCCAACCGGTGATCGCCTGCTTGATTTGGTTGGGTGTATACTCAAAAAGTTGACCGCACAGTTTTTGTGCGGTAACCATTATCACCCCGCGTGCTTCGGCTACGACGATACCCGTCGTAATGTTTTTGGTAAAAAACAATTCCTCTATCGCTACGGCTTGGGGTTGATACTTCGTGAGCAACTGCTCCACCCCTTTTTCGATCATCACCAACCGTTCTACGGTCGGATGATGGGCGGGCGTTTTGATGATGCCGTAGTCGAGCAGGGTGCATTGATTGCCCCTGCCCGTCTCGATCACACCGTATCCCACACGCTCGAGCCCGGGGTCGATCCCCAAGATGACCATGTTATTCTTCCTCGTCCTCCTCGGGCAAGTTGGCGTTGTGCCACACGTTTTGCACGTCGTCGTCATCCTCCAGCATGTCGATCAACTTGATGACCTTGCGGGCGGTCTCCTCGTCCACGTCCACCGTGTTTTGGGGCACCATCTCCACTTCCGCCGAAATGAGGGTCAAGCCTTTGGCTTCCAACGCTTCGCGCACCGCGCCGAAGTCTTGGGGAGCGGTGGTCACTTCGTACACGTCTTCGTCCGCCACCACGTCGTCCGCGCCGGCGTCAAGAGCCATCATCATCAAGTCGTCCTCGTCAAGTCCCTTGCCGTCGACCAAGATGACGCCTTTTTTGTCAAACATGTAGCTCACGCAACCCGAGTTGCCCATCGCGCCGCCGCACTTGTCGAAGCTGTGGCGCACGTTGTTGACGGTACGGGTCTTGTTGTCGGTCAACGCCTCTACGATCATGGCGACGCCACCCGAGGCGTATCCTTCGTAAGTGCATTCTTCGTAGTTGACCGAGTTGAGTTCGCCGCTGGCTTTTTGGATGCTGCGCTTGATGTTGTCGTTGGGCATGTTGGCGGCTTTGGCTTTGGAGATGACGTCGCGCAACCGGCTGTTGCTGTCGGGGTTGGGTCCCCCTTGTTTGACGGCGATGGCGATCTCTCTGCCGATCTTGGTAAACGCGTTACTTCTTGCCGCGTCGCTCTTGCCTTTTTTGGCTTGTATGTTGTGCCATTTGCTATGTCCTGACATACTCTTTATCTCCCTTCGTTATTTTTCAAAACAAACATGGCTGTCGCCATGGCAACGGCGGCGTTGAGGCTCTCTATCCCCCCTTGCATGGGGATCGCCACCGTCTTGTGAGCCAAGGATTCGGTATGAGCCGAAGGCCCCGACGCTTCGCTCCCTACGACCAACGCATACGGGGTCTTGGGTCGCTCGTCGAATAGGCTCGTCCCACCCATATCCAATATATACAGATCGTGATCCCACTCCAAAGTCTCCCTCTCGGCGACGTATATTCTCAAAGAGAATATCCCGCCCATTGAGGCGCGCACCACTTTGGGACTATAGGGGTCGGCGCCGCCAAGCAGCAGCACGTCCTCGAATCCCGCGGCGATCGCGCTGCGCAAGATGGTGCCTACGTTGCCGGGGTCGGACACCCCGTCCAACACCGCCAAGCGTTTTGCTTGGCGATAATCCCCCGTCTCTTGAGGGTACGGCAACACCGCAATGACGCCCGATGGGGTGATCGTCTCGGCGACTTTTGCCATCAGTTCGTCCCTAAGAACGTAGACCGCGGCGGTCGCGTCTTTGATACAATACCCCAACTCGTCCGCCTTGGACTCCGCCAAATAGTAGGCGTCGACCTTGACTCCCGCGGGGATATCCTTGACGATGTTGACCCCTTCGACCACGTACTCTCCCGCCTCTTTGCGACCCTTACGTTGATAGAGGGCGCGAAGCGCTTTGACGTGTGGATTGTGGGGGGCGGTGATCACTTCCATATATGCAAAAAGACCTCGGCAAAGCGAGGTCTCATTCGTTTACAGGCAGGCTTTCGCCTTGTTGCAAAGCTCGCTAAAAGCGGCGGCGTCCTTGACGGCGATGTCCGCCAAAACCTTGCGGTTGAGTTCGATGCCGGCGAGTTTGAGACCGTGCATCAAGCGGCTGTAGCTCAAGTCGTTTTGACGAGCGGCGGCGTTGATACGAGCGATCCACAAGCTGCGGAAATCTCTCTTTTTGAGTTTGCGGCCAACGTAAGCGTATTGTTGGCTCTTCATGACGGCTTCGCGCGCTACGCGGTACAACTTAGATTTGCCACCCCAGTAGCCCTTAGCCAGTTTCAAAATCTTTCTACGTTTTTTAACAGCGTTTACAGCTCTCTTAATTCTCATATCTCTACCTCCTTATGCCTTGGGCAACATGTCGCGGATGGTCTTTTCAAAGGACTTGTCCACGTAGCCGCCTTGACGCAAGCCTCTCTTTCTCTTGGTCTCTTTCTTGGTCAAGATATGGTTCTTTCCCATCTTTGCTCTTTTGATTCTGCCGTTTTTGGTCACGCGGAACCGTTTGCCTGCACCACTGTGCGATTTCATTTTGGGCATTTCAGTTTTACCTCCAAATTGTTTCTACTTGATTTTTTGAGGAGCAAGGGTCATCCTTAGGGTGTTGCCTTCTTGCGAGGGCGCTTGCTCGACCACACAACCCGTCACCAGGGTGACGAAATCGTTAAGCACTTTGATCCCCAACTCGGGGCGTTTGTTTTGTCTGCCGCGCATACGAATGACCACGCGCACTTTGTCGCCGTCCGCGACGAACTTGCTGGCGTTTTTGGCTTTGGTCGCCAAGTCGCCCGTGTCGATACCGATGCTCAGTTGGACTTCCTTGATTTTGATGACTTTCTGATTTTTCTTCGCCTCTTTTTCCTTTTTGATGGTGTCGTAACGGAACTTGTCGTAATCCATCAATTTGCAGGTAGGCGTTTGTCCTTGACCGACCTTGACGAGGTCGAGCCCGGCGGCTTGCGCCACTTCCAGGGCTTGAAGACGAGTCATCACACCCAGGCTTTTGCCTTCGGCGTCAATGACCATCACTTCTCTTTCAACGATTTCTTCGTTAATTTGATAGTCTTTGATAATCAATTCCTCCACAAAACAAAATTGGATAGCAGAAGCTACCCAATCCAACAAAAAACTCCCCTAAGGGTGATATTTGCAAGAAACCACGCGCCGAAAGCGATAGGTGAGAACGCTTCTACTTCGGCACTATGGTATCATATCTTCGCCCGTTCGTCAACTGTTTTTTTGCCTATTCGAGCAAGTTTTGATCAAAAATCCACTTATCTATCTTGACCGTACACGCGCACGAGGGTTTTGCCGTCCCGCTGCAACTTAGACAAGTGCAACGAGCAAGGGCTCAAACACGCGGTCGAGGGCACCATGGGTCCGTCGGTCAGATCCCAAAAATCCCCCACTTCGTACAGCGTGACGCTGTCGCCGTCCGCATCCTTAGCCAGTTGCGCCTTGTAGGTCTCCCCAAAGCGTTCCATCATATTGAACGCCCGCTTGCGAGCGTAACAATGACGGGTAAACGGCAGGTCGGCATGGAGTATCTCGTCGATCTCCCACTCTATCCGCTTTGCCGCTTCAGCGCGGGGGCGGGTCAAAAAGTCGAAGTCGTACCAAAAGCCGTCCTCGTCGCATCCGCCTTCGACCAATTTGACGGTGGGAAAGATACCCTTGACCGCCTGCGCCAACACCAACACCATACTGCGATGGCAGATCACGCGGTCATAGACCGCGCTGACCGTCGAGCGCTCTACTCCGCTATCTCCCAAGGAGACGCGAACGGTGGTATTGGGATTGATCGAAACGTGCGTACTCATAAGTGGACTTTCATTATACGACCTCTTTCGACATTATGCAAGCGGATTTGCCAAGCCGAGACAAAGTTGTGGATAAGTGGAAAACTTTTGCGCCACTACCGTAAAAAAGAAAAAGGTCAACAAAGTTGACCTTGATTTTGGAGGCACCACCCAGAATCGAACTGGGGATGAGGGTTTTGCAGACCCGAGCCTTACCGCTTGGCTATGGTGCCATGGTCGAGCTTGATACGTAACCTATCATGCTCTTAAAAAATGGAGCGGGAGACGGTGTAGCCTTCGACTACGCTCTCTCTATAAAAAATTGGAGCGGGAGACGGGATTCGGACCCGCGACATTTGCCTTGGCAAGGCAACGCTCTACCACTGAGCCACTCCCGCACATAAAGTGCGATATTGCATCGACTGTTGAGCGGGAGACGGTGTAGCCTTCACTTTGTTCGGCGTCCCTTCGGGAACGGACCCGCGACATTTGTTATGTCTTGGCAACGCTCTACGTTCTCGCCACTCCCGCACGTGTCGTGCTATTAGAATATAGCATATTCAGGAGCAATTTGCAACTGTTTTGCCAATTTTTTTTGCATAATACTTTTTTCGGCTGCCTTTCAATGAACTTATTGCGCTCGCGTTAGTTTTCGCTTGTCAAATCCTTGCGAGGGTGTTATACTCTATACGAAACCAATTAGGAGGAACAAAAAATGAAAAAGAGAATTATTGCTATCATCGCAGTAGTGGCAGTCATCGCCTTGTTGGGCGTCGTGTTGGCAGCTTGCGCTCCCAAAGATTTGGAAGCCGCCAAAGAGAAAATGGAAAAAGCCGGTTACAGCAATTTGGCTTATGACGGTGGTACCGTGACCGGTTCGGACGGTGCTTTTATCGCCGTCAAGAGCACATCCGATCGCATGACCGCCATCCACTTCACCAGCAACACCGAAGCCGAGGCTTATTACGAGAGAAACGAGGACAACGCCAATATGTCTAACCTGACTCTCCAAGGCAAGTGGGTCTACTGGGGCAGCAAAGCCGCTGTCAAAGCGTTTGAAAAATAATCGCTCATAGCAACAACAAAAAGGATTTGGCTCGTCCAAATCCTTTTTTTGTTTGCCGCCTGTCGCTTGACAATCTTGTTTGGGCGTGATAGGATAATCACATGCCGGTGTGGCGGAATGGTAGACGCAAGGGACTTAAAATCCCTCGAAGTAACATTCGTACGAGTTCGAGTCTCGTCACCGGCACCAACCTTAAGCAACCTTGCAACCAAAGGTTGCTTTTTTTATCCCCGCACTGAGTCTGTGCTTGCACAAGGGAAGAAGCGGGGATAAAAAAAAGTAAGGGCGAAGCACGCAAGGTTGCATAAGGTTGGTGCCCGCCCCATCGGGAGGGGACGAGACGGATTTTGGAGCAAAGCCACCTGTATCGTAAGCCACAAAAAAAGCCCGCTAAGCGGGCTTGATCAATCAAACTGCTATTCCAACAACAGGTCGTACCAATAGTGAGGTTGTCCGCCGTCGAAGGACATGATCTCCAATTCCGGATACGCTTCCTGAATCAGGGCGACAAGCGCCTCGCACTCTTCTTCGGACACGTCTTTGCCGTAATAGATGGACAACAGATCTTTGTCTTCCCCGCCGAGTTTGCCCACCAAATCGACCACCGTTTGGTTGAGGTCGTTGCCTTTGACCAACAGTTGCTTGTCGCTAAGACCGATAAAGTTGCCTTCCTTGACCTTGAGCCCGTTCATGGTGGTGTTGCGCACCGCGGTCGTCACGGTACCGCAAGTATATTCGCGTACCGCTTCCTGCATAGCTTTGGCGTTGGTATCGATATCCTCGTTGGGGTCGTAATTAGCCAAACACGCCAATCCGCTGGTGACGTTGACGGTCGGCAAAACGACGCAATGTTTCTCCGCCATATCGCGTGCCTGCTCGGCAGCCAAAATGACGTTTTTGTTGTTGGGCAAAATCAAAATGCGCTCGGCGTTGACGCGGCGGATGGCACTCATAAAGTCGTCCACCGAGGGGTTCATAGTCTGACCGCCCGTGATGACGTAATCGGCGCCCATCTCCTTAAACATCTTGGTATAGCCCGCGCCGCTGGCGACAGCGATCACGCCCAAAGGTTTGCGCTCGGCTTCGAGCTTCGCTCGAAGGGCACGGTTTTGCATGAGCATATTTTCGATCTTGACCCGATCCAACTCGCCCAACTCGACCGCGTATTGCAGAGCGAGTCCCGGGGTGTTGGTGTGTACGTGCACTTTGACCAAACTCAAGTCGCCGATGCAGATCAAACTATCCCCGATCTCGGACAACTTTTCGCTCAACTTGTCGATGTCCGCCAAGGTGACGTAAGGGTACAAATTGGTGACGAAAAACTCGGTGCAATAGGCGAACGTAATGTTCTCCAATTCGTCCAGATCGGCGTCCATCAAGGGATCGTCGTGAGGCGCGTCCACGTCCTCTTTGACCTCGGCGATCTCCTCGCCTTTGAGCACTTTGAGCCAACCCGACAAGATGTACAACAAGCCTTGTCCGCCCGCGTCCACCACGCCCGCTTTTTTGAGCACAGGGAGCATATCGGGGGTCTGCGCCAAAGTGACTTCGCCCGCTTTGAGACAACCTTCCAAAAAGTCCTCAACCGTACTGCCCCTTCCCGCATAGGAAGAACATTCCTCGCTGATGACGCGGATGACGGTGAGGATGGTGCCCTCTTTGGGTTTGGCGACGGCGGAATACGCCACCTTGGCGGCGTTCTTCATCCCCAACACCATATCTTTGGGCCCTAATTGATTTTTGTCCTTAATGGCTTCGCAAAACCCTTTGAGTATCTGCGAGGTGATCACGCCCGAATTGCCGCGAGCCCCTTTGAGGCTGCCTCGGGTGATGGCGTCGGCAAGCGAGCCGAAATTGAGATTGCCTTCGGTGAGCGCCTCGACCTCCTTGGTGGCGGTCTTGACGGTCATGCTCATATTGGTGCCCGTATCCCCGTCCGGAACGGGAAACACGTTGAGGCTATCGACCGTGGCTTTGTTGGCGACCAAATTGCGGGTACCGCCCAAAAAGCAATCGCGAAATATATTGGCGTCTAACGATTTGTGCATATAACTCTCCACTACTCCACTTGCGCGACAACGTTGACATTGACGACTTTGACCACCATGCCCGTAAACTGCTCGACCGCATATTTGACGGTGTTGGACAAAGTCTTGCTGACGGCGTCCACGTTGACGCCTGCTTTGACCTTGACGAAAAGGTCGATGTAAATGTTGTGATCCACGCAAGTGATCTTAACACCTTTGGTGTTGCTGTTGGAGCGGAACACCTTGGCCAATGCGTCCGTCACTCTGCGCGACGCAAGATCCACCACGCCGTAACATTCGCCCGCTACGTGGTTGGCGACCATCACGACGGCGTCGTCGCTGACCGATATCTTGCCGTACTTGTTGGTAGTCTTGACTGCCATGGTATCCCCTCCTTATCGATTTTCGGGTAAGGTTTCGCCCCTTTACCCGATATTATCATACTATACAACCCGCCAATTTGCAAGCCGTTGACGGCACTTTGTCAAAAAAGAGCGGGCACATTTGCTCGC
>CADBTQ010000048.1 GCA_902797685.1 uncultured Eubacteriales bacterium
CATCTAAAAGGCGCGTTCGGCGCCTTCCGAATCACCGCTTGGCGGTGCATATCATCACGATTGCAAATCGTGTATATCATCGGTCCCGTTGGACCGCATATCATCACGGCTTGCCGTGCATATCACCATGTTGCCCAAGGCAACGCATCCTTTGCTTTTGCCTCGTCAAAGCAACAGCCTACCTTCTCCCGAGTCCACCACGCGGAGGATCTTGTACTCGTAGCCTCTCTCCGCGTCCACGTACACGAAGTATTGATCCTCGCCTTTGGTGCCGTACACTTCCCAAGTCAACTTTTCCTCGCCCCCTTCGGTGGGGATAAGGGCGAGCCGCACCGACTCTACCCGGAGTTCGCCGTGTATCGCCGCTCTCGCTTGTTGCTCGCTCACCTTGGGAGAGGGAATGGTGCGGGCGGTGTGATTGTAGAGGTAATTGAGGGCTTCCAGTCCCATCACTTCCCCCGTCTCGGCGTTGATCTTGACCACCGCCAAGTCCCCGTACACCACGGTATCGTTCACGGTGTAGGCGTAGTTGAGGTAGTACACGCTGTTGTAATTGCTGACCCACACCGCCTGCATATCGGTCAAGCCCAACCTCGTCAAAAAGTCCTCTCCCAAGGTTTTGGCTTGCTCCTCGTCCACCAAGGTATCCTGCGGCTCGGCGGCTTGCGACAGCGTCATCAAATATCCGCCTTGCTTGGTGATGGCGGCGCGGTAGTCGCCCGTGGGGGTAGTCACCTCAAAGGTGTAGGCGGGAATGTCCCCCGTAAGGTCGCCCGCATACTCTACTCGGGTCGCTTGGGGGAGATAGACCGTGGCAAGCTCGGCGGCTTGCTCTTGGGTTATTTGCTCTCCTTCGATCCCCTTGACGACTCTGTCGTCCAACGCGTCCGAAAAGGGTCCGTCGTAGATGAGGGCGGGGTAGTTGATGTCCGCGCCCAACCCGGCCAAGGCTTTGCCGAACGCGTCCCCCTCTTTGCCGAGGTTGGCGACGAAAGAGTATCCCTCGGCTTGTAATTCGTCCGAGGCTTGACTAAGCGCCTTTTCCAAGCGCAACAGTCCCTCGTACAGCCGTTGCAAATTGCTCTCGTCCTCGCCGCTCAAGCTGTCTCCTCGCTGCAATTTGGTCTGCAAGGCGAGGGCGTAGTCCCCCGTTTGGTTGATCAATTTGACCAACTTGCCCCACTCGGGCGAGGCGTCGGTCAACGCGGTCAGGGATTGTTCCGCCCCCGTGGCGTACACGTTGGCTTTACCCAACAGCTGCATTTGCATTTCCTTCGACCCCGCCACCGTCAATTTGTTGAAGGTGTCCGACAGGTTGCCCAAGTGGTAGGTCAGATCGTAGTATGCCGAGCGGTAACCCCCTTCGATATGTCGCTCCAACGCTTCGCTTGCCTCGGCTTTTTGTCGGGAAGTCACCCCCCAGCCGATGCCCAAACCGATCGCCAACAAAGTCATCAATATCGCTATGGTCAACCATATTTTCGCCGTTTTGGTCATATCTCCCTCCTACACGCAAAAGGCGTGATCGCCGATCTTTAGGCGCACTTCCCTCGACCATATCCAAGCGCTGGTGGCGGTCTTGGGATTGTAGTAGTACAAGCAACCGTTGGTGGGGTCCCAACCGCTCATTGCGTCCCTCGCCGCTTTGATGGCGCTGGCTCCGGGGGTGAGGTTGATCTGTCCGTCCGCTACCGCCGTAAACGCTCCCGCTTGGTAGATGACCCCCGCGATGGTGTTGGGGAAAGAGGAAGAGCGCACCCTGTTGAGAATGACCGCCCCCACCGCGACTTGCCCCGTGTAAGGCTCTCCGCGGGCTTCGGCGTGGATACAGCGGGCGAGCAGGTATTCGTCGTTGGAATTGTACCCCGTCGAGGTGGAAGACGAGGACAGGCTGATCCCCATCGCTTTGGCGGTAGCGGGTCCCACGACGCCGTCTTGGGTCAACCCGTTTTTGCGCTGAAAATACTTGACCGCCGCCACCGTTTTGGCGCCGTAGATCCCGTCGATCGCCCCCGTGTAGTACCCCCAATTTTTGAGTTTGGTCTGCACCGTCTTGACCAAAGAGCCGGTCGAGCCCTGTTTGAGAGAGGCGGCGTCCGCTACGGGCGAAGCCTGCCACAAAAGGGCGGCGGAGACGACCGCCACCGTTAGCAGTAGGGTTAATGCCGTGATTTTGAATAAGGTTTTGCTCATATATTCTCCTATTTGTCGTCCGTGTGACGGGCAAACCAGTCGGCGATCGCCGAGCGGTATTGCACCCCGTCCCCATCGGTCGGTTGTCCTTCCACAAAGCACAGCGGAGGGAAAGCCACGCACCACCAGTTGGCGCCCTGTCCTGTGCCCAATTCCACGATCAACGCGTCGTACACCCCTTCTTCCAAGGTCAAGTCCCCGTAGGTGCGGGTGGGAAAGGTCTCGGTCGAAAAGTAAGCGCGGGAGCGATAGGCGTACCCCTCGTTTGCCAACACGTCGTCGGCGACTCGGCACACCTCGTCCAGGCGGGCGCTAAGTAGGGATTGCATCCCTTCTTTGTCCTTGACCTCCCCTGCCAAAGGGGTGAGATAGGCGACCACCGCGTCCCGCACTTTGAGTTTGACCGCCTGCTCGTCGCAGGCGTCCCCGTTGGCGCGGATATGTAGACGGAGATAGTAGCTGTTGGGCTTTTGTCCGCACCCGACCAAAGCGAGTACGGCAAGGGCGACGACGACAATAAAGAGCGATATGTAAATGCGTTTCATACGAAAATCCTCCTCGTTCAAAAAAATCATGGACGAAAAGGCAAAATCCTATACAAGGGGCGGCGAAATATGCTATACTGTACAGTATGAAAAAGATTAGTTTGACCGCATATAGCAAAATCAATATCACCCTGTCCGTGGGAGAAAAGGACGAAGAGACGGGTTTGCACCAAGTGGACACCTACATGCAGACGGTGGATTGGTGCGACTACGTCACCCTCAAGACCCGCTCGGACGATCTTTGCACGTCCACTTGGGTAGGACGGGACACGCCCGAGGACGACACCGCCAAAAAAGCGGCGGAGTTGTTCGTGGCGGTATTCGAGACCACCGGCGTGGATATTTCTATTCAAAAACGCATCCCCATCGGCGCGGGGTTAGGCGGCTCGGGAGCAGACGCGGCGGCGGTACTTAGAGGGATGGCGATCCTCTACGGCGTGGACTTCGGCGAGGTCAAGGAACTCGCCAAGAGCGTGGGCTCGGACGTGCCTTTCCTCATGGGTACGGGGTTGGCTCACTGTACTGGTACAGGGGTAGAGGTGCAAAAGTTGCCCGCACTTCCTCTCATGTACGCGGTCGTGTTGTGTCCCAACGCGTTCAGTTCCACTCCCGAGGCGTACGAGGCGTTCGACAAGCAAGCCAAAAAGCCCGCCGAAGTGAGGGGAGAGGAGATCGTGGAGATGCTGAGAGAGGGCAAAAGCACCAAGCTTCTCACCGTCAACCACCTGCAAAAGACGGTCGCTATGCGGCTGAAAGGGGTGGAAGAGGGGCTCAACCTGTTGCAAGATCCCAAGGCACTGCATATCGCCATGACCGGCTCGGGCGCGGCGGTGTACTCGCTGTACGCGGATCTGGACGCGGCGGAAGCCAAGGCGGACTCCATCGAGGGACACTTGGTGCGGGTCTGTCGCTTGGTCAACGAGCGTTAGGGCAAGCGTGCGCCTTGTCGCGCATAAGGTAAGGAGAAGGTATGACCAAAAAGAG
>CADBTQ010000049.1 GCA_902797685.1 uncultured Eubacteriales bacterium
GAAAATGCCTGTTTTTGCCCGTTTTTTGCCTGAAATGCTAAAAGAAACGCCCTTTGTCTTGGTAGACAAAAGACGTTTCTTTTATGGCGGGGGGATTGGGATTTATAATGACCCCCGTTCCAAGAATTGTTAATACTTGTAGTATCTAATATTATGTAACCCATATCTTTTGAACTATAAAAGAAAATGTCAAGACAATACAAAAGGCCCTTTGCACCATTGGTTTCAATATGGCATTGGTTACCACCTAGTAGATTTGGATAAGCAAAGTTGAAGCCAGCCATAAAATCAACCCTATGGGTTGAAGGGGATTTGATAAAAACTCGTAAACTTTTTATATAATCGTCTTGACAAGTTATATAGTCAGTGCTACAATGTAGGCAAATGGGAGGTTACCGATGAAAAAGTCCGTTTATTCCTTGATTCTATCCGAAAACGTAGTGGCGGCCGTAGACCGCCTGGCATACGAGAGGCATACCAATCGCTCCAATCTCATCAACCAAATCCTGGCTGAATACGTCTCGTACGAGACCCCCGAGAAAAGGATGCAGGAGGTTTTTGACCGTATGCAATCGCTGCTAGGAGGCGTATTCCAAACCGACAGTGCCTCGCCCACCATGCTCACCTTGCGCAGTGCGCTATCCTATAAATACAATCCCACCGTGCGATACCAAGTGGAGATGTACCGCACCCCCCAAGTTGCGGTGGGCGAACTGAAGGTATCTATGCGCACCCAAAACAGCACGCTATCTTTGTTGGTGATGCAGTTCTTCAAACTGTGGACCAAGATCGAACGTGCCTATCACCCCGACAGCGACGCTGAGGTGACAGATGGGCGCTTTGTAAAGCGGTTTGTAACCGATGCCACCGACAGCGAAAGCATTGCAGAGGGAATCTCGGCATATATTGACGCATTCGACCATGCGCTAAAGACCTTCTTCTATCAATTGGAAAATCCCGAGCGCGCGGCACAAGAAGTAGAACGAATCTATATTGGAGCCAATCTCCTATTCTAATCTAAAAAAGGAACCCCTGCGGGGGCAAGGTGAAGGCTATGAATATGCAAAAACTGACACAAAAAAGCATGGAGGCGTTGACAAACGCCAATAGTATCGGCGCAGAACGCCATCATCAATCCATTGGACAAGAGCATCTGCTGTACGCACTCTTGACCGCCGAGGAGGGGCTGATCCCCGAGTTGTGGCGCAAGATGGGACTATCGCCCCAGAATACAGCAGCCAAGGTTGCCGCAGAACTGGACAAACTGCCCCAGGTTTCGGGCTCGGGCTACGACCCCGAACGCATCTATATTTCTACCGCTTTGGACCAAGCCTTGACAGCGGCAGAAGGACGCGCAAAAACCATGAAAGACGACTACGTGTCGGTGGAACACTTGGTGCTGGGGCTGATGGAAAAGGCGCAACCCAATATCAAACGCATTTTGAGCGACGAGGGGTTGGATGCCAACCGTTTGCTAAGCGCCCTCAAAGAGGTGCGCGGCAACGCCCGTGTGACGGGAGATAATCCCGAGGACACCTACGACGTGTTGAACAAATACGGCCAAGACCTGGTGGAATTGGCTCGACAACAAAAACTGGATCCTGTGATTGGGCGTGACGACGAGATCCGCAATGTGGTACGTATCCTATCGCGAAAGACCAAAAACAACCCTTGCCTGATAGGCGAGCCCGGCGTAGGCAAAACCGCCATCGCCGAGGGTTTGGCATTGCGTATCGTCAAGGGAGACGTGCCCGACAACCTAAAGGGCCGCAAGCTGTTTTCGTTGGATATGGGCGCGCTGGTCGCGGGGGCCAAATTCCGCGGCGAATTTGAGGAGAGGCTCAAAGCCGTGCTGAACGAAGTGAAGGCCTCGGGCGGCAACATCATCTTGTTTATCGACGAACTGCATACCATCGTGGGTGCGGGCAAAACGGACGGCGCCATGGACGCGGGCAACTTGCTCAAACCCATGCTGGCAAGGGGCGAGTTGCACTGTATAGGCGCCACTACCCTAAACGAATACCGCAAATACGTAGAGAAAGACCCTGCGCTGGAGCGTCGTTTTCAACCCGTGATGGTGGACGAGCCCACCGTGGAGGACTCCATCTCTATCTTGCGTGGCTTGAAAGAGCGCTACGAGGTGTACCACGGCGTCAAGATACAGGACCAAGCGCTGATTGCGGCGGCTACCCTATCCCACCGCTATATCGCCGATCGTTTCTTGCCCGACAAAGCCATCGACCTGGTGGACGAAGCGTGCGCCCTGATTAAAACCGAGATCGACTCGATGCCCGCCGAAATGGACAGCCTGTCGCGTAAGATTATGCAATTGGAGATTGAAGAGGCCGCCCTCACCAAAGAGGACGACAAACTGTCTCAAGAGCACCTCAAACAAATCCGCGAAGAGTTGGCAGACGACCGCGAGCGTTTTGCAAGCATGAAGGCCAAGTGGGACAACGAAAAACAATCCATCGGCAAAGTGCAAAGCCTGCGCGAGGAAATCGAAAAGGTGCGTGCTGCCATAGACAAAGCACAGGACGACTACGACCTAGCCCGCGCTGCCGAACTCAAATACAGCCGTTTGCCCGCCCTGCAAAAGGAGTTGGCTGCCGAAGAAGCCAAGGGCGAGCACGCCTCCAATTCGCTATTGCACGACAAGGTGACCGAAGAAGAGATTGCGCGTATTGTAGCTCGTTGGACGGGTATACCCGTCGCCAAATTGATGGAAGGCGAGCGTGACAAACTGCTACACCTGGACCAAGCCCTGCACGAGCGTGTGATTGGACAGGACGAGGCGGTGAGCAAGGTGGCCGACGCCATCTTGCGCTCGAGAGCTGGCATTCAAGACCCCCGCCGCCCCATTGGCTCCTTCTTGTTCCTAGGCCCCACGGGCGTGGGCAAGACCGAGTTGGCAAAGGCACTGGCCGCCACTCTATTTGACGACGAGCACAACTTGATCCGCATCGACATGAGCGAATATATGGAAAAATACTCGGTGTCGCGTTTGATCGGTGCACCTCCGGGATATGTGGGATATGACGAGGGCGGTCAACTCACCGAGGCGGTGCGGCGCAAACCCTACAGCGTAGTGCTGTTCGACGAAGTCGAAAAGGCGCATCCCGATGTATTCAACGTACTATTGCAAGTGCTGGACGACGGACGTATCACGGATAGCCAAGGGCGCACGGTAGACTTCAAAAACACCATCATCATCCTCACCAGCAACCTGGGCAGCGACGTGATATTGGATGGCATAGGCGAGGACGGCGAGATATCGGCCCAAGCGCGAGAGAACGTGTCTATGCTACTCAAGCGCAGTTTCCGCCCCGAGTTCCTCAATCGATTGGACGAGATCGTGTTCTACAAGCCCCTCACCCGCGACAATATTGACGGCATTGTGGACCTATTGGTCCAAGACCTTGCCAAACGACTGGCCGACAAACAACTGGGGTTGACCATCACCCCCGCGGCCAAAGACCTCATCGTGCAAGGCGGCTACGACCCCATCTATGGTGCCCGTCCCCTCAAGAGATATTTGCAAAGCAAGGTGGAAACCCTACTTGCCCGCACCATCATCCGAGAGGACGTCGCCCCCGATACCACATTGGTGGTCGACGCAGAGAACGGCAACCTGGTGGTGCACCAACAAGCGAAATAAAAGACAAGCAAAGCTGTGGACTAGTGTCGCAATGCGACATAATCCGTCTATCTAAGGTGGGAAGAAAAAGCAGATATGGAAACAACAGTATTATGAGGCCGAAATGTACGCCATTGGATGATATAAAGAAAACGTTGTACGAACCCTGTTTTGACCAAAATGGCACGGTTTTCGGTACAACGTATCCCCTAAAACAAAATTGGGACAAATAGTGGCATCACTATTTGTCCCAATTGGCGGAGATAGTAGGATTCGAACCCACGGATGGTTGCCCATCAACAGTTTTCAAGACTGCCTCCTTCGGCCTCTCGGACATATCTCCATAGTATTTTACTCCCAATTCTCCAAAATGTGTTTTGGAGAAGTTTTTGGAGAAGTTTTATGTTTTTGCGACTTTTTGGAGAAGAATCACTCCATTTTGTGACCGCTTGGATGAGGTCGCCACTCGTACCATATATAGCGGTTTTCAACTACTCTTGCGCCTATATGTAGTCTTGCAACACACCGTTTGGAGAAGTTTATCGAAATATTGACCGCTTGATTTACAGCGCATTTCAAGACCGCCTCCTTCAACCACTCGGACATATCTCCACAGACGGTTTGACCGTCGATACATTGGTATTGTAGCACAAAAGCGGGGGCTTGGCAAGCCTTTCCGCTCAATCGTCCGAAGTGTAGGCGTCCTCGGGGTCGGGCGGGAAATACTCCTTCCACCACTCGTCTTCCTCGTCCACTTGGGTGTGAGCCTCCCCGAAGAGGGCGAGTTCCTTGTCCCGCATGGCTTCGTGCAATCCTTTCATGGCGTCAAAGGGCAAAAACTGTTTGGCTCTATCTTTTCGACTCATCATAGCCCGCTTTGTGCCCTCCTATCATTTCGTTGCGTTCGCGTTGGGTGGCGCTTTCCATAAAGTCGATGCCCCGCAAGAGTTTGTTGCGACCAAAGCCCTGCGCGACCGCCAATTCCACCTGTTCCAGTCGCTTTTCCTTCTCCAATTTGGCGGTGTCCTCAAATAGGTCGTATCGCTCGGCTTCTTCGCCCAAGACCCCCTCGAAACCGATGCCCAATCGTCTGATGGGGACGTCGCGCAACGTGGTGTTGTCGAAGATCGCCATCGTGTACTGGGACAGCACCGAATACACCGCCGTGGTGGCGTGCATCCTCGCCCCGCCCCCGGTGGGCGGATAAGCGTCCTTGCTATACCCCACGAAAATGGACACGCGGGAGGCGACCACGTGGCGTTTGAGCAATTCGTGCGAGCCGTGTACGGTCATCTCCTCGGCGACCACGCGCGCTTCCTCGAAAGTGTAGTCGCGGGGCAATATCTGCGAAAAGGACACCGAGCGGCTTTTGCCGCGATAGCTTTTGATGTCCTGCATACGGCAACTCTCTCTCCCCCAAGCGTGGTCGATCATCAACTCCGCGTTGATACCGAATTGCTTATAAAGCAATTCCTCGGGCGCGTTGGCGATCCCCCGCATGGTGCGGATGCCGTAGCGCAACAGCCTTGCCACCGTGCCTTGAGAGATGCCCCAAAAATCGGTCAAAGGCTTGTGATCCCACAAAGTCTCGCGAAAGCGCTCCTCGGTGAGGATGCCGATACGGTCTTGGGCGTGCTTGGCGGTGATATCCAACGCGATCTTGGCAAGGTACAGATTGGTGCCGATACCCGCGGTGGAAGGAATGTGCAATTTGTCCTGTATCTCCCCCATCAGTTGTTTGGCGAAAGACACCGCTTCCCTTTTGTACACCCTGAGATAGTCGGTGACGTCCAAAAACGCCTCGTCGATCGAATAGACGTGGATGTCGTCGGGCGCCAAATACTGCAAGTACAACCCGTAGATCTCGGCGGCGTAGTCCACGTACAACTTCATCCTCGGCGGGGCGATCAAATACTTGACGCCCGAGGGAATCTCGGACAAGCGGCAACGGTTGCGGATCCCCAGCTCTTTGAGGCGGGGGGTGATCGCCAAACAAAGAGCGTTGCTACCCCTTGCGGGGTCGGCAACCACCAAATTGGTCTCGAAAGGATCCAATCCGCGCTCGGCGCACTCCACCGAGGCGTAAAAGGTCTTCATATCGATACAAAAATACGTCCGTTGTTTATCTTGCACGAGCCACTCCTTTCCCTTGATTATACCACTATCCCCGCCAAAATACAACTAATAATTGTAAAACAGTCCGCACATTCCCACACTTTGAGGGCATAAGGTGTAGAGAGGATATATCCTCCCGACAAAAGAGATCAAAGATACAAAGGAGAACGATATGTGTATTATCAATCAAAATCGCTGCTGTAACTACGACCGTCCTCGCCGCGTCTACGTGCCCGTGCCCACACCCATCCCCGGGCCTCAGGGGCCGCAGGGACCGCAAGGGCCTATGGGCGTGGCGGGTCCTCAAGGACCTCAAGGTCTGACCGGCGCAACGGGCGCGACAGGTGCTACCGGTCCCCAAGGTCCCCAAGGTTTGACCGGCGCTACCGGTCCCCAAGGTCCCCAAGGTTTGACCGGCGCTACCGGTCCCCA
>CADBTQ010000050.1 GCA_902797685.1 uncultured Eubacteriales bacterium
AATGATCTTGCTGATTTGATGCGCAAGCTCGCTGTTGACGCGGTCTAAGTTCATGCTTCCACCTGCTCTATGACGTAACTCTCGATCACGTCACCGACCTTGATGTCGTTGTATTTTTCGAGACCGACGCCGCACTCGAAGCCTTGCAGCACTTCCTTGGCGTCGTCTTTCATCCTCTTGAGCGAACTGATCTTGCCTTCGTAGACGACGATGTTGTCGCGAAGCAGTCTCACGCCCGAGTTACGCGCCACTTTGCCGTCGGTCACGTAGCAACCGGCGATGGTACCCACCGACGAAATGTGGAAGGTATTGCGCACTTCGGCGTGTCCCAACAACACCTCGCGGAACTTGGGAGCCAACATACCTTTGAGCGCCAAGTTGATTTGGTCGATGACGTCGTAGATGATGCTGTAAGTACGGATATCCACCCCTTCTTTGGCGGCGGCGTCACGCGCTTTGCTGTCCGGACGGACGTTGAACGCGATGATGACCGCACCCGAAGTGGCAGCCAAAATGACGTCGCTTTCGTTGACGGCGCCCACTGCCGAGTGGATGATGTTGACTTTGACTTCCTCGTTGGCAAGCTTTTTGAGTTCCTGCGCCAAAGCTTCCACACTGCCCTGTACGTCGGCTTTGATGATGAGGTTGAGTTCCTTCATCTTGCCGTCGGTCATCTCCTTAAACAAGTCTTCCAAGTTGCCGCTGGGACGGCTCAAACGGGCGATACGCTCTTTGACCTTGCGCTCCTCGGCGATGGACTTGGCAAACTTTTCCTCCACAGCCACCACTTGGTCGCCCGCGTTGGGCACCGAGTCGAAACCGAGGACGGATACGGGGATGGAGGGACCCGCGCTCTTAATGGCGTTGCCCTTGTCGTCCTTCATCATCTTGACCTTACCGATGACCGAGCCCGCGACCACGTTGTCGCCCACTTTGAGCGTACCGCCCTGCACCAACACGGTGGCGACGGGACCCACGTTTTTGTCCAATCTCGCCTCGATGATGGTACCTCTTGCAGGCGTTTTGGGATTGGCTTTGAGTTCGCTGACTTCGGCGACCAACAAGATCTGTTCGAGCAAGGTCTCGACCCCTTCGCCCGTCTTGGCGGATACGGGGACGGCGATGGTATCGCCACCCCACTCCTCGATGAGCAGATCGTACTTGGCGAGGTCGTTTTTGACCTTGTCGATATTGGCGCCCATCTTGTCGATCTTGTTGATGGCGACGATGATAGGCACTTTTGCCGCCTTGGCGTGGTTGATACTTTCCACCGTCTGCGGCATGATGGAGTCGTCGGCGGCGACCACGATGACGGCGATATCGGTCACTTGCGCGCCGCGGGCACGCATGGTCGTAAACGCTTCGTGTCCCGGGGTGTCGATAAAGGTGATCTTTTCGCCGTGCAATCTAATGGTATACGCACCGATGTGTTGGGTGATGCCGCCCGCTTCGCCGCCTGCGACGTTGGCGTGACGGATATAGTCCAGCAAACTGGTTTTGCCGTGGTCGACGTGACCCATGATGGTCACGACGGGGGCGCGTTTTTGCATATCTTGATCGGCGCTATCCAAGTCGGTCTGCTCGATGTAAGCGGACAACTTGTCTTCCATGGTCTCTTCGAGTTTGAGTTCCAAGGTCACGCCGAAGTCCAACGCCAACAGTTCCGCTTCCTCGAAGTCGATGGAGTCGTTGATATTTTTGAAAGTGCCCAAAAGGAGCAACTTTTTGACGATCTCGGTCGAGGGCTTGCCGATCTTTTCGGCGAGCAATTTGATGGGCACGGGGTCCACGCTGACCACGGCGTGCTCGATCTTGATGAGTTGGGGATTGTCCACCGTTTTGTTGCCCTTGCGGGACTTATAACGGCGATTGAGTTCGGCGTCGCTGACTTCCTCGTTCATGAGTTCGCGACGATTGGGACGTTTGCCGCCCTTTTTGTCGTCGAAATCGCGATCGAAGTTCTTTTTGACGGGTTGAGAGCGACGATTGTTGTTTTGCGGAACGAAAGTCGTACCCGCCACGGGTTGCTGACGCATCGACTCCCCTTTGCCTTGGGGACCGTTACCGCGGGGCGCGGGCTCTTTCTTTTTGGGAGTGGGCGGAACGAACTTGCGCGGCTCTTGCACGTTTTGGGCGCGATAAGCCGAGATACGTTCCTTTTCCAACTGCTCCTTGCTCTTGATCGTCGAGTTTTGCGGGATAAAGATCTTGGGCTCTTCCTTAGGAGCGGGCGTGACCTCTTCGGCGGGTTTTGCCTCTTCTTCCTTGACCGCTTCCGTCTCGGGCTGTTCGCTCTCTTGGACGGCTTCCTCTTGGACGGCGGGCTCTTCCTTAGGCTCCTCTTGTTGGACGGGCTCCTCTTCCGGCCAGCTCACGACGAGCTGCTCTTCCGCTTCCGCCGCCGCTTTGGCTTCACGCGCCGATCTCTCCGCCTCTTCGGCTTCGCGAGCGACGCGAAGAGCGATCAAGGCGTCTTTTTTCTCCTTGACTAAGGCAAGCAACTGGTCGGCGCTTTTGCGAGCGTCTTTGATGTCGGAAACGAGTTGACGAAATACTTTTTCGTCCAATTCCTTCATAGCGTTGAGGTTTTTGGTAGGTTCGTTATTGGTCATTCCTTCTCCTCCCCGATACGGGTCAATTGTGATAAGGTGGCTTTTGCCAAGTTGACGTCGGTGATACCGACGCATTTGCAATTAAGTTTGTGAGTGCTCTCTCGGAGCAACTCGTCGTCCACCCATACGAGTGGAATATGGCGGCTGTCCGCCAAGCGTTGCAACTCGCCCCGACTCGTTCGGTTGATGGTGTCCGTTGCAAGGATAAGCGCCACGCCTTTGGCGCGCACGACTTGATCCGCGCCCCACACCACCGCTCTTTTGCGAATGGCAAATCCGATATACGAGTGTAGTTTAGGACTTGGCAACATAATCGGCGAGATCTACGTACACTTGCGGGTCGATCGCCCGCTTGAAGGAGCGTTCCAAGCCTTTGGTCTTTTTGGCTTTGGCAACGCACTCGCCTGATCTGCACAAGTAGCAGCCGCGAGATTGCGCTTTGCCCGTTAGGTCCACCTTGACTCCTTCTTCGGTACATACCAATCGGATCAACTCAGACTTGGGGCGCATGGCGCGACAGGCGATACAAAGGCGTTGGGGCTCTTTTTTCATCAAACTTCCTCGTGATTAAAGGCGATGTTGTCGTAGGGTTTGATATCGATCTTCCAATCGGTCAGTTTGGCAGCCAAACGGGCGTTTTGCCCTTCCCTGCCGATCGCCAAAGACAGCATGTCTTCGTTGACGTACACCGAAGCCGAAAACGCCTCGTTGTTGACTTGTACGAAAGCGGCTTTGGCGGGAGAGATGGCGCTCGCGATAAACTCCAAGGGGTTGGCGGACCATTGGATCACGTCGATGCGTTCCCCGTTGAGTTCCTTGACGATAGTGCCGATACGGGTGCCCTTGGGACCGATACAAGCGCCCACCGCGTCCACGTCGGGATCTTCCGAGAAGACGGCGATCTTGGTGCGGTTGCCCGCTTCTCTGACCACCTTTTTGATTTGGACGACGCCCGACTTGATCTCGGGAACTTCCAACTCAAACATACGGCGGACGAAGCCAGGGGACGAACGGCTGACCAACACTTGGGTGCCGTAGTTGTTGACCTTGAGTTTTTTTACAAAGACCTTGATGGTCTCGCCGATGAGGTAACGCTCGGTGGGGATTTGGTCTTGTTGATTGAGGATACCTTCCATTTGGGTGGATACGATCTCCACGTACACGGTATTGCCCTCGATACGACGGACGATAGCGGGAAGGATCTCCCCCTCTTTGTCGTTCATCTCTTCCAAGACTTGCTCCTTCTTGGCGTCGGTCAGACGTTGCATGACCACTTGCTTGGCGGTCTGCGCGGCGATACGGGTAAACATCTTGGGATTGAGTTCCTCCATCACCATGTCCCCGACTTTGAAAGACTTTTTGATCTGGCGCGCTTCTTCCAGACTGATCTCGCGATCGGGATCTTCCACTTCGTCCACGATCTCTTGATAGGCGAAGATTTGGATCTTGCCCTTGGTGGCGTCCAATTTGAGCATGACGGGACGAGCGTCCCCGGTCTCCTTTTTGTAAGCCGAGCTCAAACCCGCCTCCAAAGCCGCGATAAACACGGCGCGGTCGATGCGTTTTTCCTTTTCAAACTCGTCTAATGCCGCAAAAAAATCTTTGTTGATCATATTTCCTCCTAAAACTCGATCACGGGTCTTAACACCGCAATATCTTTTTTGTCGATTTGTTTGGCTTTGCCTTTGACTTCCAAAGTCACTTGCTCCTCGCTCCAGCCGACGAGGACGCCCTCGATCCGTTTGGCGCCATCCTTGGGAGCGTAAAACAAAGCCTCTACTTTGGTGCCCTTCTTTTTGTTGAAATCCCGCTCGGTCTTGATGGGTCGATCCAACCCGGGCGAGGACACGTTGAGGTGGTAGGCTTGTCCGCCGGTGGGATCCGCCTCGTCGAGGACGGTCTCGACCGCACGCGACACCTTTTCGCAGTCGTCGAGCCCCACGCCGCCGTCCTTATCGCAATCGATAAAGATGGTCAAGGTCATGTTGCCGTATTCCTTTTTGTAAGTGACTTCCACCAATTCGTACCCCAACTCGTCGACTAAGGGTCGGATCAAATCGGTCACGGTATCTTTGACTGCCATGGTACCTCCTATTAAACGAAAGAGTGAGCCAAAGCTCACTCTCCCAAAACGCATGGAATTGTTACACTATTACTATAATATACAATGCTCAAAAAATCAACCCTTTTTTGCCTAATTTTTCCACGATTTGTCCGCAAAACGAACAATTTTTCTCTTCTTTGATCCCTATAACAGGACGAAATCGCAAAAACGCTTGCAAAATGCCTTCGAGTGTCGTATAATAGATACGCTGTGCTATGTGGGGAGCTAGCGGTGCCCTGTAACTTGCAATCCGCTACAGCAAGGCAGACGGCGTATCTAGGTCTATCGTATGGAAGGCTGACTTTGGCAAGGAGTGTTGATATCTGGGTCTTGTGCAATGGTGTGCCATGAACCGTGTCAGGGCTTGACGGCAGCAGCACTAAGTGGAGAGCACTGTGTGCCACGAGGTCGCTCAGGGGGAGCCACCTACCAAGGGATCGCTTCGGTGCGGTTTATCGAAATACGTGCACAGTATTTGGAAAATAAAGGCAAGTCCTATGGGCTTGCCTTCTTTGTTACTTATCTCCTTTGCTTAGTCAAATCCGCTTCCCACTCGAAAACGAAACGGCAATCATTTGTTTTCCAATTTGCTCAACCGCTCTTCGAGCGACTGTACGTTGCGCTTGACTTCCAACAACTCTTTGACCAACAGCCGCTGTTCCTCTTGATCCAGAGTGTAGATGGTCTCGTCGGGATACGCCTCTTTGGCTTCCTCCACCGCTTCCAAGTCGTCGGGCAAGGTAAAATCTTCGCCCACTACGACGATCTCTTCCCCCTCTTCCGCTTCGACGATATCCACTTGTTCCCAATCGAGTTGTTCCATACCTCTATTATAGCGCAAATCCTTTGCCTTTGGCAAGCCCCAATCATACGACGGCGGGATCCGTCATAATTTGGAGTATGAACCTTTATCCCGACCAACAGTTTTCGTACGGGGATTTTTTGAGGGAATACAACCGCCAAGTCTCCCCTCCCCACACGGTGGAAGACGCCCGCGCCAAACGCGACGAGCCGTCCCCTCTACCCCGTGAACCGATAGAACAAAAACACCCGAGACGTAAGCGCAAGAGGAAAAAAGGTAAAGTCCTTGTCGCGGTATTGGGGCTTGCCGTCGCCCTTCTTTGCGGCGTGGCGCTCGTCGCCGATTTTTATCTCCCGCAAGGGGTCGTCGGTTGGGTGGAGAGCGTGGGCAAAGTGCAAGCGAATTACCTCTATGCGGTGGCTAAGATTGCCGACGATCTCGACTCGGCGCGCACCACCTCGGCGGCGTTGCGCTCGCAAGGGGCGGGCGGTTTCGTCGCCTTTGACGGGTCGTACTACGTGATCTTGTCCGTCTATTCCACTTTGTCCGAAGCGGAAGGGGTGGCGGTCAAAGGCAATTACGTCGTGTATCCGCTGTCGACCGACGGCGTGGAGCAAAACGACTTTCCTATCTCTTTGCGCAACAAAGTCAAGGACATCCTGTCCTACCCTACCGACGTGTACCGATCTCTCTACCAACTGTCGGTCGCTTTGCAGGAAGGAACGGTCACCGTGCCCCAAGCCAAAACGACCGCGTATAACGTGTGGTCGGCGTTGTCTTCCCGCACCGAGTCCTTTCGCTCCCTTTCGTCCGCCTCGTCCGACGGGGTCGCACGCAACTATCTCGCCTCGCTTACGGCGGTATTGGCGGCATTGGACAATCTCGCCAAATCCAAACAAGAGGGGGCGCTGTATCTTGCCGACGTCAGATGGACGTACACCTTTGTGATCCGGGTCAATCGCATATAAAAAGCGGCTACCGAAATAGCCGCTTGATTTTCAAAAGGAACCATGTCTTTTGCTTAGTCTTTGTAGATGATACGTCCGCAGTTTTGGCAGATGACGTAGCCGTCTTGCTCCAATTTGTTGCGGGAGTTGGCGTCCACCTCGGTAAAGCACCCTTTGCACGAGGAGCCGTAGAGGGGAACGATGGGATTTTTGATCTTGCTCGCTTTGAGGTTGGAATAGCGTTTGACTTCCTCGTCCAATCCTTCCGCCGCCTTAGCCATACGGGCTTGGATGGCGCTCGCTTCGGGCTTGTACTCCGCCATCTTGGCGGTGTAGGCGGGCTCCAAGGCTTTGCCCTTTTGTTGGGCGTCGCGACCTTGCGCAAACGCTTTGGCTTCCTCGGTCTTGATATCCACGATACGCTTGCTCAACGCGGCGACGTCCGAGGACAGTTGCGCCAATTGCGCCAACAGTTTTTCGATATTTTTGCTGTAATAATCCGCTTCCTTTTCGTCCTCGATGTGCTCCACGTTGGATTTGGCTTCTTCCAGTTGGCGGAAGACTTCGGCGGCTTGCGCCGAAAGGGAGTTCATCGAATTGACGACTTCGCCCGCCTCGGTGTTGAGGCGCACCAAAGCCCCCGCGCTTTCTCTCTTGCGACGGGCTTGCAGTTGGTAGTCCTTGACCTCGGCAAATTCGGCATACTTGCGATTGAGGGCGGTCAATTCGTCGTCGATAGCGGCATAAGCCAACAAACCTTTGATATTCATACTCTTCTCCTTTCCCTATCGTTGAGTGATAGGATCTTTTTGTTGAGACCGACAGACTTGCACGATGGGCGAAAGCCAATCGGAGATGATCTGACTGTAAAACGCTTCGGATTGGTAGTGACCGAAGCCGATCAAGTTGCCCCCGATATCGGCGGCGTAACGCAGTTGGTGGTGTTTGAACTCACCCGAGAGGTACACTCTCCCCTCGCTCATGGCGCATCCCACCAATTTGTCCGAGCAACCCGCGCCCGAACATACGGCGGCTTGGGTGACGACTTTGTCCTCGCCTACCAAGTAGGCGTAGGGGTCGAAAGTCGCTTTGACCTTAGCGAGCAACTCGCTCGTCTTGACGGGCTCGAGGTCGCAAAGGACAACGCATTCTTCCCCTTCCATGTGGGTCAAATTGCGCCCGCCGATCCACTTGGCGATGGTTTCGCTGTGCCCGCCTTCCGCCTTGTCGACGTTGGTGTGGGTGGCGATATAGGCGATGCCGTGGCGAATGAGCGAGGCGATCAGCCCGCCTGCGTACTCGTCGTCGGTGACGGTCTGCAAAGGCGACCAAATAAAGGGATGGTGGGTAAGGATGAGATCGCACCCAAGCTCCACCGCCTCGGCGACCACTTCGCGGCTCAAATCGAGCGCGGCGAGCACCTTGTGAACGGGACTATTCATCGAGCCCACTTGCAAGCCGCAGTGGTCGTAGGGCTCCTGCGAAGCAAAGGGGGCGCGAGCGTCTATTGCATTGTAAACGTCTTGTACTGTGATCATAGTTGTTTCAAATACTCCATTTCCGCCACTGCGGAGGGATTACGACTGCCCAAAGAGCGTTCTTTGAGCAGTTTTTGAAGTCTTATCGTGCGGTATTCTTCCCACGAGGGTGAGAGTGCGGCGTCCTTGCCCACGTACCAGTTGAGAGCGTCGTCCGACAAGGCAAGTTGCTCCTTGATGACTTCGCGCCCTTCCTCGCCCAAAGCGGCGTCGATCACCCAATAGTAGTGGCCGGCGTCCTTGACTAAGGTATCAAACTTGGTTTGATAGCCTGCCAAGGATAGGTACTTACGCACCCAAGGGGCGTCGCGATGGGGCACGAGCAAGACCCGGTCGGGTCTCCAACTCGCCTCGATCAATATGTCGACGATCTCTTTGCCGCCCATACCCGCGATGACGACTACGTCCGCTTCGTGTGGGACAAGGGGCTTGAGTCCGTCGCCCACTCGGCAATCCAACTCCACTCCGCATTTGTCGGCGAGATACGCCGCCTTGGTCAAACTGGCGCCCGATATGTCGGTGGCGATGGCGCGATCGCATATCCCTTCTTGCAGGGCTTTGACGGGCAATTTGCCGTGGTCGCACCCCACGTCGGCAAGACAATCGCAACCGCCCAAGCGGCGATAGACCTCGTTCAGTCTCGGACTAAGCGAAACGCTCATCAGGATCCCAAAAAGCCTTTGAGCTTGTCCTTGCGCTTGGGATGGCGCAATTTGCGCAACGCCTTGGCTTCGATCTGACGGATACGCTCACGGGTGACGTTGAACTCTTTGCCCACCTCTTCCAGCGTGCGGGCGTGGTTGTCGTCCAGACCGTAACGCATACGAATGACCTTTTCCTCGCGAGGGGTCAAAGTGGACAGTACCGCCATCAGTTGATCGCGCACCATGCTCTGCTCGGCTTTTTCGGCGGGTTGAGCGGCGGAAGTGTCCTCGATAAAGTCGCCCAAATGGCTGTCTTCTTCCTCGCCGATAGGCGTCTCCAAGCTGACGGGATCTTGGGCGGTGCGTTGGATCTCCAAGATCTTTTCCACCGTGGTGCCCATCTCTTTGGCGATCTCCTCGGGAGTGGGGTCGCGACCCAACTGTTGGGTCAAGTATCTCGTGGTACGAGCCGTCTTGTTGATGGTCTCCACCATGTGTACGGGAAGCCTGATGGTGCGGGCTTGGTCGGCAAGCGCGCGGGTGATGGCTTGGCGGATCCACCAAGTGGCGTAGGTCGAAAACTTAAAGCCTTTGGTGTAGTCGAACTTCTCCACCGCTTTCATCAAGCCCAAGTTGCCCTCTTGGATCAAGTCCAAAAACGCCATACCTCTGCCCACGTACTTTTTGGCGATGGATACCACCAATCTCAAGTTGGCTTCGGACAGTTTGCGTTTGGCTTCCTCGTCCCCTTCGCTCATGGCTTTGGCGAGAGCGCGCTCCTCTTCTTGGCTAAGTAGAGCATACGAGCCGATATCCCTAAGGTACAGTTTGACCGCGTCGTCCACGTTGACGTCGGTGATGATCTTATCCAAGCTCTCCTTGGTCTTTTCGGGGGTGTTTTGATTGTCGACCTTGACGCCCAATTCGTCCAATTTGTCGTAGATATAGTCCACGTCTTGAGCGTTGAACTCGATCTTGCTCAACTTGGACAAAATGTCCTCTTCGGTGACAAAACCTTTGGTTTTGGCGATCGAATCCAACTTGTCCGCTTGTTGATCCAACAACTGTTTGCGCTCTTCGCTCAAAGACTCCGAAGGCGTTTGTACTTGTTGTTCTTGTCTTTCTTCTTCCATGTCAACCTCCGATCTGTTTGAGTTGAAACATTATTTGCTTGATTTGATTGAGAAGCATGGCGCGCTCCTCGGGGTCGATGGAGTCGGCGATCGCGTCTTCCAACTCCTCTCTTTGCCTTCGATACCAGTCCCTGAGGATCGCCTTGCGGGCTTTGTCGTACTCCACCGCCCACTCGTCGGGATCGGTCGGCAGCACCAAAGTCAGGATCTGATTGCACTCCTCTTCGCTCGCGCCCATGCGGTACGCGTTGCCCGGCGAGACCGAGCTCCCCTCGGTGATGCAAGTCAGCACGTATTGACACACCGCCCTCTGATCCTCATCCTCGTAGTACTCGGGCGGGAGCCAATCGGCGGTGTAGTTGGGATCTTCCAACATAAACCGCAACATCATGCGGCAAGCGCGATAATACGCCATGCGGTTTTTGTCCAATTCCTTTTGGGGTTTGCCTTGCGGGTCGTCGGCTTCCTTAGTCGATAGAGGTTGCGAAGTCGATTGGGGCATCTTGCGGGAGAGCCGGCGCAGTCCGTCGATGGCGACCGCCGAACGCTCGCTGATCATGGTGAGATACGCTTCCCTCTCCACGTCGTCCAGATCCGAAATGATGCGCAAGCACGCTTTGGCGTAGTTGCTTCGCCCGTCGGCGGACGTGAGGTTGTACCCTTCCGCCGCTTTGACGATCTTGTATTCGTACAAAGGCAACGCTTGGTCGATACACGCTTGATAGGCGTCCTTGCCACGGCGGCGAATGATCTCGTCGGGGTCCAGTCCGTCGGGCAAACTCATGACTCTGACGTCCAACCCCGCGCGCTTGAGTATCTCCAAACCGCGCATAGTGCTCGCCTGCCCCGGCGCGTCGCCGTCGTAACAGATGTACACCCTCTCCACCAACCGCTTGAGCATTTTGGCTTGGGTCTCGGTAAGCGCGGTACCCATAGAGGCGACTACGTTGTTAAAGCCCGCTTCCACCAAAGCGATCACGTCCATATAGCCTTCGGTGACGATGATGTCGTCCACCTTGTGGCGCAGACGATATTTTTTGACGAAGTTGAGCCCGTATAGGGTCTTCGCCTTTTGGAACAGACCCGTTTCGCGCGAGTTTTTGTACTTGGCGACCCCTTCTCTCTTTTCGAGAACTCTCCCGCCAAAAGCGATGACGTGCCCGAAGTCGTCGAAGATGGGGACGATCACACGCCCCGCCAAAAAGTCGTAGTACGAGCCGTCCCGCTCGCTCATACCGACGAGGGAACAGGACTGCATCTCCCTTAGAGTATACCCTTGTCGGGTCAAGTCGTCGATCAACGCTTGTCCGCCTACCGAATAGCCCAACCCGAACTTGACGATGGTCTCGCGGCTTAGTCCTCTACTTGCCCAATACTTTTGGGCGACCTCGCTTTGGGTGTAGTTGGTATAATAGTGGCGAGCGGCGGCTTTCATCATCTCGTATAGCCGCTCCCTCTTGGCGTACTCCTCTTTGGCGTTGGGATTGAGCTCGGGCATCTTCATGCCGACCATACCCGCGATCAGTTTGACCGCGTCGATAAAGGGCAACGCCTCGGTCTTTTGCACCCAAGAAATGACGTCGCCGCCCTCGTGACAGCCGTAACAATGGAAAAAAGCGCGACCCTCGTCCACCGCAAAAGACGGGGTCTTTTCGTGATGAAAGGGACAACACCCCCACCACAGATTCCCCTTGCGGGTGAGCGCCACTTTGGTGGAGACCATCTGCACCAAATTCGCCTTAGATTTGAGTTCGTCCAGCCAACCGGCGGGAAAACCTTGAAGATCCATCGTACTCCTTTATGCCACACGAAAATTCGTTGCGAATATTATATAACATAAATTATCGCCAAAACCTCTTTTTGCCGCTATTCTTAGTCAAATCTTAATACAAAAAGAGGTATATTTTGTCAATATACCTCCATGGAAAGGCAACGAAACGCCTATCCCAATCTGTCTAACAATTTGTACAGCAGTTGATACAACTCCTGCGCCTCTTCGCGGGTAAATGGCAAGCACTCCCCCATGTGATAGGGGACTTGGGCTGCCTTTTGCTCGATGGCGCGTCCCTTGTCGGTCAGGATGACGTCCAAGACCCGTTCGTCCTCTTGATTGCGGCGTCTCTCGACGTATCCTTTGCCCGCCAAACTTTTGAGCAAAGGGGTCAACGTGCCCGAATCGAGGAACAGCCTGTCCCCCAACTCCTTGGCGCTGACTTTGCCCTTTTCCCACAACACCATCATCGCGATATACTGGGTATAGGTCAGATCCAGTTCGTCAAGATAGGGCTTGTACCTCTTGATGACCTCGCGCGAGGCGGCGTAGAGGGGAAAGCAAAGTTGATTTTCCAGTTTGAGTTGTTCCATTAGGCAGTGTGAGTCTCGTTGTAGGCTTGTCTGACGGCTTTGGCAAGTTGATCGGCGCAGGATGTGGGACGACGACCGCAGGTATTGCCGAGCAAAATCGACTCGATCTTATCCACGGTAAAACCGTCTACCAATTTGCTGACCGCTTTGAGGTTGCCGTTGCAGCCGCCCGTAAACTTGACGTTGGTGATCACGTCGTCGTTGATGTCAAACTCGATTTGCATGGGGCAAACGCCCTGGGGGGTATAGGTATATTTCATTACAGTAGCTCCTTTATTTTTTCGTCCAAGCTTTCGGGGGTGGTGGTGGGGGCGAAGCGTTCGACGACGTTGCCTTCACGGTCGATCAAAAACTTGGTAAAGTTCCATTTGATGTTGCTGCCCAACACGCCTTTCTTTTGGGCTTTGAGATAGGTGTAGAGGGGATGCTCGTTTTTGCCGTTGACTTCGATCTTGGCAAATTGACGGAAGGTCACGCCGTAGCGGGATTGGCAAAAGTCCACGATCTCTTCCTCGGTGCCGGGGGCTTGATTGGCGAATTGATTGCAGGGGAAGTCCAGTATCTCCAGCCCTTGCTCGTTGTATTTTTCGTACAAATCTTGCAGCCCTTCGTATTGCGGGGTGAATCCGCACCCGGTGGCGGTGTTGACGACCAACAGCACTTTGCCTTTATAGTCGGCGAGGTTGACCTCTTGTCCTTTGGCATCCTTGACGGTAAAATCATAAATACTCATTTTCGACTTCTCCTTTCCTATTTCGATTGCGTCCAATTCGATTGAGTTCAATTTATTTTATCGCTTTCCCTTCCCCTATGTCAATAGTTTTTGACAACTTTTTTTCAAAATATAAAAAAAATTGGCGCTCGAAAGGAGCGCCCAACCGCAAAACACGGTTGTAAACTAAGTGGATCATCTGAGATGATCGGCTGACTATATTGTAGCACAAACACGGCTATTCGTCAATCTTTTTGGAGATGGGAAATCCTCCCACAATCTCATAGACTCTGTCCTCGTCCTCTTTGTGCGTGTCGTACCAAACCTGCGCGAAGAAGGGGTTGTGCTTGGACAGGCGATCGAAATCCCACTTTTTGTCTGGATTGCAGCACACGGGGCACCAGTGCCCACCGCGCAACACCGTCATGGGCTTGGCTTCGAACACGTGCCCGTCGTGGCATTGCCACTTGATGGGGGTACTCATATCTCCCTTGGTCATCGACTCGGCTAGGCACCTACCCCCGCGGAAGGCGGCGGCAGACTTCATGTCGTCAAGATCCAATTCGGCATAGGGTTTGCTCTCGTCGTAACCGTGAGAGAGTTTGTTATACTCGGGGTCGGAACGGATGGTTTCGTAGTCCTTATCGTCCCGCCAAAGGGCAAAGTCCTTCCAATCGCGGGAGATTTGATTGTCCCCGTATGCGGCAAAAACGCGCGCTTCCAAACCGTGCTTTTTCCAATATTCGGGGGCGTTGTTGTTGCGGAGCAAGGGTTTGATGGTAAACGCTCTGAGCAATTTGGCGGGGAAAATCCTCGCTACCCCATAGATACGGTGGCGGGACTTGAACCACGCCCAAAACTCTTTGGTACCCATGGTACGGAAGTGGAACAAGTCTTCCAGGCGGTCGCTGTCCTCAAACCAAAAACAGTGGAAATTGCGGTAAGCGTCCCATTGGGACTCGAAAAAGGCTTTGACCAAGCCGCCGATCAGGCGGAAGCCGTCGTCGAAGGTGTCGTACCCCGTTTGTCTCGCGCCCGCGCCGTCGCCGATGTTGTACAACTCCTGCCAAAAGCCGTCGATCTCGCCCTTATTGTCGCGGCGCAGGATGTTGGCGAGCAGGATGGCGCTATCCAAAGAGGTGGACCACTCGATGGGCACGTTCCAAGGTGTGTGGAACATCAGCCCGTCCGAGATGTTGTTCATGAGCAGATTGTCGTACAAAACGCCCGTCTGTCTCAACACCGCCCAATGCTTGAGCCCTGATTCCAACAGATACCTTTCCGCCCTCAATTTGCTCGTGCCGTACACGTCGAAAGGAGAGGGCAACAAGGGGTCGCCGATACGTCCCCACGGGTGATGGTGATCGCGGTTGCCGTAGATGGCGACCGTGGAAATATGCACGAATTTGGCTGTGTTGCCCGCCTCGATGGTGGCGTTGACCATATTGACGGTGCCGTTGTAGTTGGTGGTCACGGTCAGTTCGTCGTCGTGATCGGCTTTGGGCGGAATGACCGCCGCCATGTGGAGTACGTAGTCTACCCCGTCGACTAAGGACAGGCAATCTTTGTAGACCCTGACGTCGCCGAAGCGCACGTCGATCCTATCTTTGAATTGACGCTTGATCTTGCGCCCGTAACGGCGATCGTAAGGGGTGTCCAAAAGCAACACCTTGAGCAAGTCCACTTGCTCCACTTTCATCACTTGTTGTACCGCGTCGATACCCATGTGCCCGCTGGCACCCGTCATAGCAACTTTCATTTTATTCTCCTTTGTCCGCAAGATACGGCAGTATGTCTTTGAGCGTGCGCTCCCCCTCGTCGTAGAGGAAGACGTGTCCCGAGCCGAGATAGGTGATCAAGCGCATAGAGGGCAAAACCTTGCTCATTGTTTCCGCTTGATAATAGGACATGGTCCGATCGGCGGTGCCCCAAATCGTCAGTACGGGTATACCCGCTCGCGCTACTCCCTCGTATCCTTTGATCGACTCCTTGAAATTGAGAATGGTGTGGCGCAAACTCGACAGCGTGCAACGGGTCATCCCCTTGAATTGCACGTAGTAAGCAAACTTGCGCCTATAATCTTGCCGCACCTCTTCCCCGCTGTAGATCAATTCCGACGCGCACCCTTTGGTGAGGATAGGTCCGCCCAAGGTGGCAAACATCAATTCACCAAGCAAAGGTATTTGCGCCATCCGCATATAGGCGGGGACTTTGAACTTCATACCGTGAGGGGCAAGTAACACCAATTTTTTGACCTTTTGGGGGCGCGTCGCCGCAAAAGTCGTGGTGATGGTGCCGCCCATCGAAGTGCCGATAAGATAAAACGACTCCTCGCCCAAAAGGGTTTGTGTCAATTCGTCCAACTGACGGGCAAACAGCGCGGGGGTGTACTTACCCTTGACCCTCTCGGACAGACCTCTGCCCAACAGATCGTAACGAAGCACCCTGTACCCCTCTTTGACCAAGCCCTCGGCGATGCGGTCGTAAATAAAAAAAGGGGTGGCGTAACCGTGCGTGAGCACGACCCACTCGCCCGTCTCGCCTTCTATCTTGTAGTGGGTGTTGCCCGACGGGAGAGCGACGAATCGCCCGTCCGTGCAGGCGGAGCGCACCTTGTCGTCCAAAGGCAAACTGTTGGGTCTCATACCTTTCATACTCTCTCCTCCAAATAGGTGACCACCTCGTCGATGGCTCTGTCCATATCTCCTTTGAGATCGGTCAACTCGCCGAAAGGCAAGTGACGGGGATTGGTCTCGAATACCTTTTCCAACCCGTAAAAGGCGGGGGCGTCCAATAGACAACTTCCCACCAATGCCAACGCCTTGGCACTCCCTTTGCGAGAGAGCACCCCGTCGATGACCTTGCCGCGCAAGCTTTGGCTATCCAACCTGCCCTCGCCCGTGACGACGTAATCGCAATCGCCGACCAAGCGGTCAAATCTCGCCAGATCGAGTACGCGGTCGATACCTCTATCCAACCTACCGCCTAAGGCGACGATCATACCGCCTAACCCTCCCGCGGCACCCGCCGAAGGCACGTTGATATACCCGATCCCCTCTTTGACAAAGGTCTCGGCAAGGTGATACAGTCCCAGATCGAGCGCCTCCAAGTCCCCTTCCTTGACTCCCTTTTGGGGAGCGAACACGTAGGCGGCGCCCTCCGCTCCGTACAAGGGGTTGGTGACGTCCGAAAGCGCCACGATGGGGCAACTCATACCCCTCTTGATACGGGCGATACGGGACAAAGTCCTGCCGGTAGGCACGAACGCGTTGCCGTCCTCGTCCTCGAATACCCAGCCCAACGCCGCCGCCATACCGCACCCGCCGTCGCAGGTCGCCGAGCCACCCAAACCCATATAGATACGGGTAGCGCCTTGGGACAGCGCGTCCAAGACGATCTCCCCCACCCCGTAGGTGGTGGTATATGCCGCGCTATGCAACTTAGAGAGGGTAATGCCCGCCGCTTGCGCCATCTCGACCACGGCGACGTCGCCCGACAGTAAATAACTTGCCGTGACTTTGTCCCCGTCGGGGCCTGTGACAACGAGGGAGACGATTTGTCCCCCTATAGCGGGAGCAAGCGCTTCCAAAAGTCCTTCCCCGCCGTCCGATATGGGAACGCATATCGCGTCGATACCCTTTTGGGCAAGACGGGACGCCAGGCGCTCCTCAACTTGTTTGGAGGAGAACGTACCCTTAAAACTGTCGATGGCGAGTAGGACTTTCATTGCCTTACAAACCGTTGCGAATACTCGTCACGATATCCCCGTGCCGTCTTTCGTCTCCTCGCACCGATTGCATCTCGGCAAATTGCTCCGCCAAGGACTCGTAGGTGTCGTACGCTTTGTACTCGAAAGCGGCGATTTTGCCGAGCATAAACTTTTTGCCAAGCAGTGAGACCAAAACGTTTACGCCGTCAGCCAAGCCTTTGCGGGGGCGTAGGGTCTTGCCCGTCAATTTAGCCAACACCGCCGCGTGCCGTCCTTCGTCTGCGGCAAGAGACTTAAACTTGTCCCCCTCTTGGGGAAAACGAGTCGCCAACTTTTGGTACATCACCACGGCGTCCAGTTCGGTCTGTTGGGATTTGATCAGCATTTTGTCTACGTCCATACAAAAACTCCCCGACTATATCCTATCGATAATAGGTCTCCCTATTATTGTACATTAATCAAGGGAGCGGTGTCAACAAGCAGTTGAATAGGCGATAAGGGCGACCGTAGCGTTATAGGCAAAAAGTTGCGTATCTTTGGCAGTTCCGCCTTGGGGGCGTTTATCTTATTCAAATAGTTGGTATCTACTATATTTGTTGTACCTCGCCTTATAGTTTGGGGGATTCCCCTTTGATGGCGGTCAATACCTCGCCGATATCCCCGTCGATCACGATAGAGCGATCCTTGATCCAATCGGGCGCTACCGCTTGCCCCAAATTGATACACACATAGGTGGCTTGGGGGTTGTCGTACGTAAACCGCCAAAACGGATATTTGATGATAACCGGGGTATTGGCGCCCACGCCCAGTTCCAAAAAGACAGCCTTTTTGTCCGCCCATTTATCCACGAAAGCGGCGTATCGAGAGGCGGCTAAGTGCCAGCCCTCGTCCTCGACGAAGGTATCGTCCGCGCGGAGATTCATACTCATGGGCGCGCCGCACACGGGGCACTTGGGCACAAGGCGGGTGGGGACGCGCATATCCTTTTGCTCGGCGTACATGGCGCGCACCACGTCCTCGTTGTCATAGGTCTTGTTGTGGCAAGGTTTGCTGCATTGCCACAGTCCGTAATCCCCTTGGGTGTAAAACAAACGGGTGTGATCAAAACCCGCTTTCTGAAAACAATGGTCCACGTTGGTGGTCAGCACGAAGTAGTTGGTACCTTCGACGATATCCAATAGATCTCGATACACCGGTTTGATCGGGTCGGTATAGCGGTTGACCATGATATAGCGAGACCAATACGCCCAACTTTCCTCGGGGGTCTCGTAGGGATAAAACCCGCCCGTGTACATATCGTGAAAGCCGTATTTTACCTCGAAGTCGTAAAAGTTTTGATGGAAGCGCTTGCCCGAATAGGTGTAGCCCGCCGAAGTGGACAACCCCGCTCCCGCCCCGACGAACACCGCGTCGGCATGGGCGATGGCTCGCTTAATCTTGTCTATCTCTTCGGAATAATCGGTCGTAGATCTCATAATCCTCTTCTCCGAATACGTTGAATACTACCTTGATAGGGCTGTGGGTGGCGGCTTTGTACTCCCGTACCGTCCTTAACGCCACTTCCGCCGCGGGCTCTTTGGGATAGCCGAACACCCCCGTGGAAATGCAGCAAAAGGCGATGCTGCCCAGCCCTCTTTGGTCGGCAAGGCGCAAACACTCGGTGTAGCACGAGGCGAGCAACTTTTCGTCCTGCTCGCTCACTCTCCCTCTGACGATGGGTCCCACCGTGTGCAACACGTAACGAGAGGGCAAGTTGTAGGCGGGGGTGATCTTGGCGAGCCCCGTCCCTTCGGGGTGACCTTGGCGGCGCATCAGTCTGTCGCAAGCAAGCCGAAGCCTTACGCCCGCAAAGGTGTGTATGCAGTTGTCGATACACGCATGGCAAGGGGCAAAACAGCCCAACAACTCGCTGTTGGCGGCGTTGACGATACCGTCCACGGCAAGGGTGGTGATGTCCCCGCGCCATAGGTACAGATCCCCCTCTTTGGGGGTAAGGTCGGCAAGAGATGTGACGCGCTGTTCACGCAGTCTACTTTGCAAATACTCGTCCTCGAGCGCCAAATACTCCTCGCCGATAGGCTCGGGCGGGCGGACGTTGACCAACGAGCGCCACACTCTGCGCTTGTCGTATCCCTCGAGGTCGGGGGTCTTCTCCCCTCTCTCGGCAAACAATAGGTCGATCATCTTGTCAAGCGTATCCATACTCACCTCTTAGCGACCGCGCCGTGCGGGCAAACCTCGTAGCAGTTGCCGCAATGCAAACAATGTTGTTGCAAAATATACGCCCTACCGCAGGACAGTTCGATGCAGTTTTGGGGGCAAGTCGCCAAGCAGTTGCCGCACCCTATGCAGTCGGGCGTGATGTAGTAAGTGCCGAGCAAACTCGGCTTGACCCCATAGGCGAAACTCTCGCGATAGATGGGGCGGCGGGAGAGGTCGAAATACTCCCCCTCGCCTTGGTAGATGCAAAAGGCGGTCAGGGCTTGTTTTGCCGCCGCGGTGGGATAGATCTCGTCCATATAGGGATTGCGATCAAGAAGCGCGGGCAGTACCTCGGGCACTTCTTTGACCTTGCCGCGCAAGGAGACCGCCACCGAACGCATGGTGTCCTCGCCCTTGACGCCCGTCAACGCGACGAAACCTCGTCGGGTCAGCCTATCGTAAAAAGGCTTGCCTTTGGCGGTCAAAAAGTACACGCCGTCCTCATCCGCCATCATCATGTCGATAGCGGCGGTCACGGGCAAGCCTTGATCGTCCAGAGTCGCCACCACCGTGGTGTGGATATCGTCTACCAAATAACGCAAAATATCAATATATTCCATGGGGATATTATATCATATCCAAAAAAGGAGCGCAAGAACTCCCTTGCGCTCGCTCGACTATTTTACGCTCAATATCCACTCGATCCCCTTGGCAAGTCGTTCGGGGGCGTCCACGAAGTGATTGCCGGGGTTGAGATCGAAGCGGGTGGTTATCCCTAACCCCGCGTAGTGGTCGCGCAGGGCGACGGTGGCGCTCTCCACCGTCTGCAACCTCGGGTTGCGGCTGAACTTTTCCCTATCCCCCACCGACAAATACACCGCTTGGGGCACTCGTGCAAAAGGAGTTTGGCGGACGAACTCGTCCCATCCCTCGTACCACACCGAGCCAGAAGCGGACACGATGCGATCAAAGAGGGGCAATCGATAAGCGGCGTAGAGAGCGCACAGCCCCGCGAGCGAATACCCCGCCAAAATGCGGCAAGTGGGGGTAAAGTCCTTTTCTACCTCGCGGATATATCCCTCGATACGCGCAAGGTAAGCGTCCGCACCGCCGCCGAAAGGCAGGTTGCCGAACACGGCGGGAGCAGCCCAGGGGGACAGATCTCTTCCCCAGTCCTCGACCGAGAGAGCGATGAGGCGACAGGGCAAGCCTTTGTCCTCTAAGATACGCCACACCCCTTCCCCCTCGCCGCGGTCTGCGATGAGGTACACGGCGGGAACGTTTTGCCCCTGTCCGTACACGGTGAAGGGGACGGTCAAAGCGACCGCTTCTTTCGCCATCTGCTTGAGCCGACGGTAATTGCCGTTGCAGATCTCGCAATCTTTGAGGGCGCGGTGCGCGCCTTGGGTGTCGATGCCGAAGTGGGCGGCGACGTCCACTTGCTTGTGCGAAGGCAGATCGGGCAACAGCTTGCGCGAAATGCGCAATACGTCCACAAAATCGTTGGTAAGCGGGCGGTCAAGGTACTTGACCATACCGTCGTAGAGAGCGCCCACGTCAAAATTGACGTTGTGACCGATAAGGATATCTTCCCCGGCAAAGTCGGCGAAAGCGGCAAGCACCGTCTTGGGGCCGGGCGCGTCCCACACCATCGAATCGGTGATACCCGTCAGATCGGTGATAAACCATTCGATGGGATAGCGCGGGCGCACGAAGGAGGAAAAGGTGTCGACCACCTCTCCGCCGCGCACCTTGATTGCCGAGACCTCGATGATATCAAAAGTATCACCGTGTCCGTTGGTCTCGATATCCACGACGGTATAGTCGTCGGGATAAGCGAGTAAACTTTTTCCTTTGTAAGGGCGGGGTTGTTGCATAGACGAATTGGGTAGATAAATGGCAACGATGGCGGAGGAATAGAGCTTAGATTCGCTTGCGCCTAAAGGGCAATAGACCGACTGCGATGCGCTCCGCTTGCGCCATCAGCACGTTGTGCTTCCGGGCAATAGACCGGAATGACGTTAGAAACAACAATCTATCCCACCGCAATGGAGCGAAGCGAGTATTCATGGGACATAGTCCCAATTCATGACCGAAGGTCAATTCACGTCGCAGAGCGACAATTCATGCGCTTGGCGCAAGTAATATTACAGCAATTCCACCCCGCTACGGCGGGCGGCTTCGTAGGTGTCCTCGTCCCACAGCGACACTTGCACTTCCCCGATATGGGCTTTTGCCAATAGCAGCATGCTCAACCTCGATTGACCGATACCACCGCCGATTGTGAGGGGCAATTCGCCGTTGAGCAACGCTTGGTGGTAAGGGTACTTGCGCCTGTCGTCATGCCCCGATAGGGTCAGTTGACGATCGAGCGAGGCAGGGTCGACCCGTATGCCCATAGAAGAGATCTCCATCGCGCACCCCAACACCTCGTCCCAAAACAGGATATCTCCGTTGAGCGACCAATCGTCGTAATCGGGCGCGCGCATATCGTGGGGCTTGCCGCTGGCGAGTTTGTCCCCCACGCCGATGACAAATACGGTTTTGTGCGCCTTGACAAAGGCGTTTTCCCTCTCTTTTGGTGTGAGGTCGGGATAGGCGTCCTCCAACTCCTGCGAAGTGACGAACGTCACGTCACGGCACAAGGTCACGGGCAGTTGAGGATAGCGGCATTTGAGCACGTCCATGGTCTCCGAGATCGCGCCCACGATGCACCGTACCACCGTTTTGAGGTAGTCCAAATTGCGGGTTGAGGGGGTGATGATCTTTTCCCAATCCCATTGATCCACGTAAATGGAGTGGAGATTGTCCAACTCCTCGTCCCGCCTGATGGCATTCATGTCCGTGTACAACCCCTCGCCTACTCCAAAGCGGTATTGTTTGAGGGCAAGGCGTTTCCACTTTGCCAACGAGTGCACGACCGCCGCGGTCTTCCCCGTCTCTTTGACTTCAAAGCCAACAGGGCGTTCCACCCCCGACAAATCATCGTTGGCGCCCGTGTTGGGATCGACAAACAAAGGCGCGGACACCCGCTTGAGATTGAGCGCCAAACAAAGCTTTTCTTCAAACGTGCGTTTGAGCAAACCGATAGCGGTCTGCGTGTCGTAAATATCCAATACCGATCGATACCCTTGGGGGCAATAAAAGTGGCTCATAGTATAATCCTTTTCGGTGATAATAAGATTATAGTGTATGTATATCCAAAAGTCAACCGCCCTTGCCGACCGCAACGCAAAAAAAAGGGGCTGAATACAGCCCCCAAGTAAAAAAAGATTATCAATGATAGCGGCGATAATATTGGTCGAAAGAATCGAACGACGAACCCACGTTGCGCACACTCGACTCCACGTCGGCGATACCCACGGACACTTCCTGGGTCGCCAACAACTGCAATATACCGATTTGCTTGATATCGTCCATGCTTTGGCGGATATCCTTGGCGACCGATTCGATTGAGTGCAGGGTGTTGACCATCTCGCGTTGGTTTTGGATGATCTCGTCAAGGTCGGAAATGATGACATCCAATTGGGCAATGATCAAGTTGGCACGCAACTCTTGCTCGTATAGATTGTAGCACCCGTAGGGACCCTCAAAAGCTTCGGCACGCCCGCTCTCCAAGTACTGTATAAATTGGCTGACGCACACGATGTTGCGGTACTTGGGATAAATAAAGTCCATCGACTTGTCGAATGCGCGACAAAGAGTGGAATAATCGCGATCGAGTTTAACACGCTGGGCGCTAAGGCGCTTGATCTTGTCTTGGGATGCGGCAGCGCGTTGATTGTAGGATTGGAGCGACTGTTCGTATTGTCTATACTCCGATCGATAATCGTTGTCGGAGAACTTACGCAAACCGATTTCGTCAAAGATGCTATAAATCGAGTAGATCAGAGAAATCACCACGGCGACAGCCAAAATTCCCAATGCAATCACCGCAAGATAGATCGCGCCGGAAGAAGTTTGCGCCACCTGATTGACCCAATCCCAGTGCTTGATCATCAAC
>CADBTQ010000051.1 GCA_902797685.1 uncultured Eubacteriales bacterium
AAGGTAGTGGTACCGAACAAGGTAGTGGTACCGAACAAGGTAGTGGTACCGAACAAGGTAGTGGTACCGAACAAGGTAGTGGCACCGAGCAAGGCGGCGGTAACGAGCAAGGTGGAGGTACCGAGCAAGGCGGCGGCAACGAGCAGGGAAGCGGCACGGAAGACAATCCCGGCGAGGGGACGGGCGAGCCGCAAGAGAGGAGCGTGTTCGTGGGCAAGCGATTCAATGCGGTTTCCGTCAGCATCCCCGACAACACCGCGCTCGAATCGGAGTTTGAGGGCGCCTATCTTCAACTCTATGCCGACCTCAATTTCGAGTGCGTCAGCGGGCTCGGCTGTATGCTCGGTCACTACTCGGCATACGGTTCGACGTCGGGCAGAGCGGTCCTCAACACGATGAAGATCTATAAGGACGGATTCTTTGATTACGAGCGTGCCGAAAGCATGGAAGAGTGGGAGATCACCCTCTCGGACGGCGTGTATACGCTCGAGTTCGGCATCGTGATCGACGACGAGTATTATGAGGTCGAGATCCAACTCGAAGAGGCGGGCGAAGTGCGCCCGCACGACGACGGCGTTTGCCCCCTCGACCCCAACGGCTACGGCATCGACACGCTGTATCAGGTCTCGCACGCGACCTGGAACGGTGTTTTCCAAGGGGAGAGACTGTTTGACGAGATCGGCAACTTTACGGTCGAGTATGCAAGCAACGGTCGGACCTATCCTTTTGAGGGCGCCTTCCAATACGATTATTACAAGCTCAACGACAACGACCGCATCATCTACGAACAAAAGACGTTTGAGGCGGACGAGCAAGGGCAATACGAGTTTGTCGCTTACTACGCGGATGGCGAGGGCGGCTGGCGCAATATGGGGGCCGCGTATTTCGATCTTACCGATTGGTGGGATACGTATACCGGGGCGATTCCCGCCGAGTTTTTGAAAGCGAATTACAACTCGATCTCGCACAACTACTCTATCGGTCAATTCAAATACACCCCCGTCGGTCAATCGCAAATCACGATCACCAACTTCAAGGCGTGGTTTGAAAACAATCTGCTTATGAGAGTGGAATACACCAAAGACGGCGAGACGTTTACGTTCGTCTATTCGGATTACGGCGACACCGAAGTCGAACTTCCCAACGTCCAAGGAAGTGATAATCCCGGCGAAGACCCCGGCGAAAACCCCGGTGAAAATCCCGGCGAAGACCCCGGCGGCGACGAACCGAACGGAGGTGACGATCCCGAGCCCGGCGACGAGCCCGGCGACCAACCGCAAGATCAAAAGGTGTATATCTCCACCAAATACCCTGCGGTAACGCAAATGGAGTTTGCAATCGGAATGATGAGGGATCACGTTGACGAGGACGGCTTCGAGTTTTCGGTCGTGACCAGCGACGGCGACGAGGAGACGACCATCACGTACAAATTGATGATGGATAGCGACAAGATGGTCGTTTACGTCGATCAAGACGGCAAGGAAAGTGTCACCGAGTTTGTGAAAGCCGATCAAGAAAGCTTTTATGCTTATTCGTTCGACGGCGAAGTATGGTCTTGCGAAGAGGTCGCATACACGGACGCCCAAGGCGATCAAACGAGCACGTTGCTGTCTATCGCAAACGATATATTCGGTCTACTGTGGATCGGCGACAATTATTACGACATGGAGTTTGACAGCGTTGAGACCGTTAGCGACGATAGAGACGCGGACGCTTACGACCTTACGACGAGTATATATTCGCTCTCCGTCGTCGTCGATCAAGAGACGGGCGCAAGATTGTTGTTGCTGATGAAGAACGCCAACGGCGGCTTGATCATGGCGCAGTACGTGACGAGTTTCAAAGAGGCTGCGACGTTCCCCGATTACGAGGTCTAAGCCGAAGAGCCTGCGTGTGGCGGCTGGTGCGACTCTGAAAAATGGGAGTACGACGAGGAAGAACGCACGCTCACGTTATATGTGTTCGACGAAGGCGAATGGCACACTGCCGACGCTTTCTCCGTTTCGGAGGACGGTACGCTCGTCGTTTTGCGCTAAGCGTTCGACCCGATTTTGCAAAGCCGCGCTTGGGCGCGGCTTTTTGCGTGGAGCGAGGAAAGGGGGCGCGGTCGGTCCCTTTTTTTTTGAAACAAGGGGCGACGGTTTCCTTTCGGTTGCGTATTGACGAAAGGCTTGGCTCGTGTTACAATTATTAAGATGAAACAGCGCATTCGTACGTCAATCATATTGCTGGCGGTGGGTGCGGCGCTCAGCCTTGGGCTGGGAATTGCCAAACTGTACGTGGGACTGCATACCAACAGCGTGTGTATCATGATCGACAGCACCAACAGCTTTTTCGATACGGTCACCACCCTTACCGCCGTGGTGGCGTTTGCGTTGCTCCTTGCCCCGCGTTCCGCTAAGTATCCGTACGGATGGGGGAGAGGAGAGTACCTGTCGGGCGAGGTGGTCGCCGTGGTGACCGTCGTGATGGGCGTGGTGTTTTTGCTGCAATCCCTCAATCGCCTCGCTATGCCCGAGCCCGTGTGGTTTGGGTGGGAAAACCTGATGATCATGATAGCCGCCCTCGTCGTCAAGGTGGGGATGGCGATCGCCTATTTCCTGTTTAACCGTAGGCTGCACTCGTCGGTGCTCAAAGCCATCGCGCTCGATTGCTTTTTGGACATCGGTATCACCACCGTGGCGGTCGTGTCTTTTGCCGTTTCGCCTTTGACGGGGTACGCGGTGGACGCATGGCTGGGCATTGCGGTCAGCGTCGTGGTGGCGATCTTTGGGCTCAAAGCGGTGTGGGACAATCTGCGCCCCCTGTTGGGGTACGGGGATCTATCCGCCGAAAAGCAAGCCCTAAGAGAGGTCTTGGACGGCAAGGCGGAGATACTCTCGGAGGAGTGGCACGACTATGGGTATCGTGCCAAAGTGGGCACCGTCACGGTGGCGGTGGGCAGCGAGGATATAGCGGCGGATACCGATACTTGGTCCGCCGAGATACAAAACAATACAGGCGCGGTCGTGCGTTTCGTCGTCGTCCGCAAAGGAGCAGAGCATGAGTGAACAAGATAATTTGACTCCAGAGACTCAACCCGAAGAGCCCCAAGAGCAGGAAGTCGCGCCCCAAGAGGAAGCGCTCGAAGAGGAGCAACAGGGCAAAGGCAAACGCAAAAAGAAGGAGAAACCCACCAAAGAGCAACGTCGCAAGAGGACGATCAGAGGTTTGGTGATCACGGCGATCGTCGTGAGCTGTATCATCGTGCTCTTCGGCATCCTCGCCATCGTCAACGTGACGGGCGTGAGCGCGCTGACCAAGCAAGCGCAAGCGTTTGCGCAAGTGGACTATGCGGGCGCGCAGCTTACCCCCGACCGCGACGCGGACGGACTGTGGTATTTTGAGACCGACCGCGAGTTTAAGGTGATGCAACTGACCGACGTGCACATCGGCGCGGGCTTCGCTTCCCAAAAGAAGGACGCTTGGGCGATGAACGCCGTGGCGACCATGATCACCCAAGAAAAACCCGATCTCGTCATCGTGACGGGCGACATCGCCTATCCCGTGCCCTTCCAGGCGGGTACCTTCAACAACCTCAACGCCACCAAGATCTTCGCCAATATGATGGAGAAACTGGGGGTGTATTGGACGTTTGGTTTCGGCAACCACGACACCGAGGCGTACAGCATGTACACGAGAGAGGATATCTGCGACTACTACGCCGAATCCCGCTTCAAATACTGCCTGTTCCAAGCTAACGGCGCTAACGAAAACCGCGAGGACTTCGGCTTTGGCAACCACATGATCAAGATCAAAAACACCCAAGGGTTGACCACCCAAGTGTTGAGCATCTTCGACAGCCACAGCTACACCGACGGGGACGCTTTCGGCGCCTTGTGGAAATACGACAACATCCACCAAAGCCAAATCGATTGGTACAAAGAGGGGATCGCGGACATCAACGCCGCCAACAAGGCGATCGATCCCATCTGCGAGCCCGTCAAGAACTTGGCGTTCTTCCACATTCCTCTGCGCGAGTACCGCAAGAGCTGGGCTGCCGTGCGCACTTGGTGCGAAAACAACAAGTCGGACATCAACTGGTTGAGCGACTACGCCAACGCCTATCCCGAAAACCCCGTCGCCATCAACGAGGACCTCAAATTCGTGTACGGCGTGATGGGTGAAAGTGACAAGAGCAAAAACGGGGAGCGCACCTGGGGCGTGTACTGCGGCGTGCCCGACGCCACCCTCTATCCCGTCGTCGACGGCGTGGAGCAGGACGGCGTGTTCTTTACCACCGGTCTTGCCAACGGCATGCAGGGTATCTTCTGCGGTCACGACCACTACAACAACTTCTCCATCGAGTACAAGGGTATGCGCTTGACGTACGGTATGAGTATCGACTATTTGGCGTATCCCGGCATTTGGAAGGAAAAGGTCCAACGCGGTTGCACCGTCATCACCGTCAACCCCGATGGCTCCTTCAACAACGAGCCCAAAAACTACTACGAGGACTACACCGTCACGCAAAAACACTAAGGCTTGCAAATGCGAAGTGCGCTTCGCGCAATGAGATAGGCGGTGCCTATGATATACCGCGCAGCGGTATGATCTATTTGGCAAGCCAAACACGATATACGATTCGTAGTCGTATGGCGGATCGAACTAACGGATACCAAAATATCCCTCGACGGGCTCATCCCGTCGAGGGATATATCCTATTGGCGCAATGCGGCGATCATCATGGCGCAGCCGTATATCATAGCCGCAGGCTATACGCTACGAAGATGCTATGGCTTCGCTAATAGCAGTATTTGACCTTGAAAAACTTTTTGCCGCCCTCTTTGGCGCCCGAGAGGAACACGAGGTCGTCCTCTTCGTGGATAGCCACTTCAAACTCCTCGTCAAACCTCGCTTCGCCCGCATATTCGGCGGCGACGAGGCGGGGCACTTTGCCCTCTTTGGCGTGACGAGTCAGATCCTCGGTCAGATCAAAATACTTGGTGTTGGTCAAATGCCCGTTGATGTCGGCGTAGCTGTAGGGTACCCGAAAGGACACTTTCCTTTCTCCCTCCACCGCTTTGAGCGGTCGTGGCAGGGGATATTCGGTGCCCGTCACGATCCCCTCGACCGAGATGCCCTCGTCGTCGGGAAAGATCATACGGCGGGACTCGACGTCCATCAGCATCCATACCGCGCTGCCTTTGGCGATCACGTCGCCCCCCTCGTCCGTCATCTCGTAATAGCGGGGAAACATGACGTGCATGGTTTTGCCCGCCCACGAGGACAAAACGACCTTTTCGTCGTAGACGGGCAGGCGTTTGATCTCGGCGTGTTGCATGGTGACCACCCACAAAAAACCTCTATCCAAGGTCTTGGCGCGCCCCGCTCCCAGTATCTCGGTATGGTGGATGGCGGCTTCCTGCATAAAGGTAAAGAGTTTAGACACCCTCAAGCGCCTAAACATATCTACGTCCGAACTCTGTATGACGTACTCTTTGCGGTAGACGTCCATAGTTTACATTCTGTCGTAGAATGCGTTGACCACGTCCCCCACCGTAAACAGTTTGTTCCACAATTTTTGGGGTACGCGCACGCCCAAATTGGCTTCGAGACGGCAGATAATGAGGGTCATGCCCATCGAGTCCACGCCCGTGTCGGTGTTAATGACCGTCTCCTCGGTGAGGGGAGTGCCCTCGAGATCGGGAGCGCACTCGTAAACGGTGTCGGTGATGACCTTCAACAATTCTTCTCTACTCATTTTCGCCATGTGTTATTCCTCCGATATATGGATTTCCCACCGCTTGACTTTGCCCGTGGCGGTGCGAGGCAGTGGGTAGTCGACGGTGACGACTTTGCTGATTTGTTGGGCGCGAGGCAAGTTCTCCATGACCGCGCGAAGCGCTTGGGTGATCGCTTCCTTTTGCTCCTTGGGCGCTTTGATCACCAAAACGGGTCTGTCGCCTAAGAGTACGACGGCAAGGTCGGGATTGCCGAGCGCTTTGATCAACGCCCCTTCGTATTCGGGCAAAAAGATCTTGGTGCCCGAGGGCAGGACCAGCATCTCCTTTTTGCGCCCCGTGACGTGCAATCTGCCGTCTTGGTCCAAAGTCCCCAAGTCGCCCGTGTACAGCCAGCCGTCTTTGATGGCTTGAGCGGTGGAGACGGGGTCTTTGTAATAGCCTTGCATAAGACACGTGGGCGCCCAAATAAGGATCTCGCCGTCAGGGGCGATCTCGATACGATCGTCGGGGCAGATCTCCATAGCGCGCGGGTCGCCCCCCACGCTTAGCGCCACGCCCGAACTGGTCTCGGTGAGTCCGTAGCCGAAACTGACCCGCTTGCCCATCGCCTTGACCGCGTCCAGCATGGGTTGGGGACAGTCGCCCGCCCCCACCAACACGGTGTGAAGAGCGGGGTTGAGCAGGTTGTTTTTGAGCAAAAATCCCAATAGCATGGGTACGACCGACACCACGGTGGGCTCGAAGTACCCAAAGTCTTGGGCGATATAGCGCATACCGCGCCCAAGCGCCACCTTAGCGCCCGAGGCCAGCCCCCACAACAGGCTGCAAATAAACCCGAACACGTGGGACAAGGGGAGCAAGCACAGCAAGGTATCTTCCCTACCCAAGGGCAGCTTGGCGGAGCCGTTGTAGGCGCTCGCCAACAAGCTTTGCTCGCTTAGTACCACCGCTTTGGACGAGGACGTGGTCCCCGAGGTAAAAAACAACACGCGGCTTGCGTCCTTTTCCACCCCTTGGGTAAGGAAGGGGCTAAACTCACGCACCGTGTCGGGATCGTCCGCAAAAAGACTGTCCACGTCGGCGGCGACCAACTGGTCGGCGACGATCTTGTCGCTTTGCCCTTCGTCCAACATCACCACCTGCATTTTGGCGCCGATCGCCGCCAAGATCGTGACGACGGTGGGCAGAGTGGGGTTGCAAAAGACGCCTATCGAGGTCTTTCCCTCGGATTGGAGCGAGGCTTGTCTATCTTTGACAAGGGCAAGCAGATCGGCGTAAGAGACGGTCTCTTTGCCTTGTCCTTGATCAAAGATCAAAGCGGGAGAGTCCTCTTGCGCGTAGTGACCGAGCATTTGTTCAAACGAGGAAAATCTCATACCCACCTCCTTAAGCGTAGTTGTCACCATTTTAACATAGATTTCGCCTCTTGGGTAGACCTTTTGTCACTTTTCCGAAAAAATAATATTCTTAAAAAAGGGGTATTGCAAATTGCGGTCGCGTAGTGTATAATTGAATTGATAGTTTATATCAAACATCAAAACGGAGGAATATTTCATGAACAAAGACATTCGCATTTGTATCGTCGGTGGCGGTCCTGCCGGTCTGTCCGCAGGTATGTACCTTGAGCAAAAAGGCTACAACAATTACACCATTCTCGAAAGACTCGACCGCGTCGGCGGTAAGTGCTGGTCGCCCTACTACAACGGCAGACGTTACGAGATGGGCGCTATCATGGGTGTGGATTCCTACTACGCCGTGCATGACGCCGAGGTGTTCGGTCATACCGATCACGACGGTCCCAAACTCAACCGTAACTACAAAAACGCCAAAGGCAAAGTCATCGATCCCTTCAACCCCAAGAAGAACCCCCTCAAGATCCCTCAACTGCTCAAGATGAAGAAGCAGATCAAGAAATTGGGCGAGCTTCTGGAGACCAAGTACAAAGGCTACGACGTCAACGGTCACCGCGGCGTGGCGCAAGGCAGATACGAGGGTTGCTCCCAACAAAACGCCAAGCGCGAACCCATAAGCGGCGAAAACCCCAACTTGAAAGACCTTGCTTTGCCCTTCTCCGAGTTCTGCAAACTCAACGGCATCGAATTGACCCAAAAGGTCTGGATCGGACCCTTCACCTCTTTCGGTTACGGCTACTTCGACGAGATCCCCGCGGCTTACGTCCTCAAATATTTGGACTTCCAAACCTGCATGAACTTCGTCAAAGTCAACCTCTGGACCTGGAAAGACGGTACCCAATCCATTTGGGAAGGCGTCAACAAGTACCTCAAGAACCCCGCTCGTTTGAACAGCAAGATCGAAAAGGTCGAGCGTAAAGACGGCAAAGTGTTCGTCACCTTCAACGGCAAAGTGGAAGAGTACGACAAGATCATCGTCACCGCTCCTCTGTTTATCCCCAACAAGCGCGCCGACGGTCAAGTGGGCATGGTGGATTACTTCGACGCCCGCGAGGACGAAAAAGAGTTGTTCTCCAAGATCGACTACGAGCGTTACGACGTGTTGGCGGTGGAGACCAAACCCGAAGATCACCCCGAGATCTCCTACTACGTGTTCGACAACATGACCCCCGATACCTTGGGCAAACTGATGGTGTACTATCGCCGTTGGAAAGACACCAAGGATCAAGTCATCACCACTTACGCTCTGCGTAAACACAAAAACAAAGCCGAGATCCCCTACGACGTGTGCCGTAAGCAAGTGCTCGAGGACCTCAAGACCATGCACAACCCCGCTTCCAACGTCGTCAACGAGTGGAGCGTCTACTACTTCCCCCATGTCTTCAGCGAGGACTACGCTGCCGGTTGGTATGACAAAGTGGAAGCGATGCAAGGCAAGTACGACACCTTCTACGCGGGCGAAGTCATGTCCTTCGGCGACATGGACGAGACTGCCGAGTACTCGAGAGAGTTGGTCGAGCGTTTCTTCTAATCGATCTGTTATCAGCGGGGAGGGAGATATCCCTTCCCGTTTTTTGACTGAAAAAAGGAAAGTGAGCTATGAGTTACTTTAAGGACCATTATGAAGTAGTAATCATGGGCGGTGCTTTGGCGGGTATGAGCGCGGCTTTGCAGCTGCAAGCCAAGGGCGTCAAGGACATTCTTATCCTCGAAAAGCACAATCTGCCCGGCGGTCTCGCCACCGACTTCGTGCGCAACGGATTCGAGATCGAAGCCACCTTGCACGAGATGATGTCTATCGGCGAAAAGGGCAACCGCCTCAAAGTGGGTCAGTTCTTCGACGACATGGGCGTGGATATCGACTGGCTCAAAGTGCCCGAGTGCTACCGGGTGGCGCTGCCCAATTCGGGTATCGACGCTATCCTGCACGACGGGTACGAGAGGGCGGCTAAGGAAGTGGACGCGGTCGTCCCCGGCACCTACGAGAAGGTGCACGAACTATTGCTACTGTGCCGCAGAGTGTACGACAGCATGAACATCTTGTCCGTGTCCCACATGAGCAAGTTGCAAATGCTCCTCAAACACCCCGATTTCGTCAAGACGGTGGGCTACTCGGCGACCGAAGTCATCAACACCTTCCACCTGCCCAAAAAGGCGGTCGAGATGTTGACCCCCTACTGGATCTACGTGGGCAACCGCATGGACGATCTGCCTTTCACCATCTACGCTTTCTTGATGGCGGACTACTTTACGGGCAGTTACGTTTGCCGCGGCTATTCGCACGAGATGAGTATGAAACTCGAGCGCAAAGTGGAAGAAAACGGCGCTCAATTCGAGTTTAAGCAAGAGGTCGACAAGATCTTGGTCAAGGACGGCAAAGTGTACGGCGTGCGCACCAAATCGGGCTACGAGATCCATTGCGACTACGTCATCAGCGCGGCGTACCCCAACAAGGTGTACACCCAAATGATCGAGCCGTTGAGCGAAGTGCCCAAAGGCGCTATCAAGATGATCAACGGTTTGAGATTGTCCGTGTGCCCCGTATCGGTCATCGCCGTGTTGGAAGGCACTCCCGAACAAAACGGGATCACCAACTATTCCACCTTCTCGGGATCCACCATGGACACCAACGAGATCTGGGAGAATTACAAAAACCTCACCGAGCCCTACAACTACATCACCACCATCTGTCTCAACTACGCCAACCCCAACTGCGTGCCCAAAGGGTACTGTCAGATCTCCATCACGGCGCTGGTGCCCGTGACCGCCTTTGAGGGGCTCAAAGAGGAAGACTATTTCGACCTCAAACGCCGCTTGGCAAACGAGATGATGGAAGAGTGCATCAAGATCACGGGCGTGGACTTCCGTCCCAACATCACCGAGATCGAGGTGGAGACGCCCGTCACCGTGTCCCACTACGTGGGCGCTTGGAAGGGCAGCATCTACGGCTACACCCACTCGATGGACAACCACGTGGTGGCAAGACTGGGCATGAAGGAAGAAGATCACTTCATCGAGGGCTTGGAGTTCGCTTGCTCGACGGGTATGTCGGGCAACGGTATGGGTCCCGCCGTCACCAACGGTAGAGCGGCAGCCAAGGGCGTGTTGGACGCCAAGGCGGCAAAGGAGGGCAAATAATGAGCAAAAGCATCAAGGTTAAAGGATTTTTGAAAGACGTGGGCGGCGCCTCCCGAGTGACGGCTGCCAGACACGAGGTGATCGCCAATGCTTCGGACGTGCCCCAACCCAAGGATTTCGTGAGGGAATTGGCGGATCAACTGCACCCTGCCAAAATGGCTTTTCGAGTCATCGCCATCAAGGATACCTCTCCCACCTCCAAACTCTTCCGTTTGGCGTCGGTGGACGGTCATATCCCCGTGTTTCAAGCGGGTCAATACATCAATTTCCGCTTGAAAATCGGTGACAGTTTGCTGACCCGTCCTTACACCATCAGCAGCGCCCCTTACGAGGCGAGAGGCAAAGACGGCTTCGTGGAAGTGACCATCCGTCGCAATCGTCCCTACCTCGTGCCCGACTACTTCTTCGAGCACGTCAAAGTGGGGGACGTGTTGGACGCCAATATGCCCTTCGGTTTCTTCTACTGGGAGCCTTTGCGCGACAGCCGCAACGTGGTCGCTTTGGCGGGCGGTAGCGGTATCACCCCCTTCCTGTCCATGGCGCGCGAGATCGCGTACGGCAAGATGAAAGGGGTCAAACTCACCATTCTCTACGGCTCGGTCAACTCCAAGGACATCGTCCTCAAAGAGGAACTCGATCGAGTGGAGAAGGATTGCCCCGACGTCAAAGTCGTGCACGTGTTGTCCGACGATCCCGACTGGGAGGGCGAAAAGGGCTTCGTCACCAAAGACGTCATCGCCAAGTACGCGGGCGAAGACCCCACCTTTATGTTCTGCGGGCCTCTGCCTATGTACAAACTGATCGTCAAGGCGATGAACGAGTTGGGCGTGCGTCCCAAACGCTTCCGTCACGACGTGATGAACAATCCCGTCGATTCCACTCGCATCCCCGGGTACCCCTTGGGCAACGAGAGCAAGACCTTCCATATCACCGTGGTGCGCGGTGTGGACGAGACCGTGATCAAAGCCAGCGGCAACGAGCCCGTGGCGGTCGCTTTGGAGCGCGCGGCTATCCCCGTGGATACCCACTGCCGCTGCGGCGAATGCGGATTTTGCCGTACCCAACTGTTGGAAGGCACCATCTTCGTGTCTCCCGACGGCGACGGCAGACGCTTGATGGACAAGGAGATGGGCTGGTTCCATGCCTGCGCTTCCTATCCCACCAGCGATCTCAAGATCAAGATTCCCATCATGTAATCGACCGACAAAGAGCACCGTTAAGGGTACGCCTTTAGCGGTGCTCGTTTTGTCTAAAGGAGCGCTATGCACGAAATGAGTATCATCTTTCATCTGGCGGAGACGCTGGATGAGACTGCCAAAGAACAGCACCTTACCAATATCGGCAAAGTCGTATTGCAGGTGGGGGAAGTGTCGGGCATTTTGACCGACTTGTTTGTGGATTGTTGGAACTATTTTAAGGGGCGCCACCCCGTGCTCAAGGATAGCGAACTGGTCTTGGAGACCATCCCCGCCGTGACCTATTGTTCGGCGTGCGGCGGGCGGTACGAGACGGTGCGTTACGGCAAGGAATGCCCTTACTGCCACAGCGATAAGACTTGGTTGGAGCAGGGCAACGAGTGCGTCATCAAAGAGATCGAAGCGGAAGGAGAGGAGTAGACCTCTCCTTTTTTGCCAAATATTGTCGATTTTTACCCAAAATAGGTCTTGAAAAAAGACGGGTTTAATTATATAATTAAAAAAGGCGCGCGCTTCGCGCCCATACGATAATTTGAGGAGAACGATTATGCCCAAAGATGTCAATCCGCACATTCACGTCAACGAATTTGATTTTCCGCACGAGGACTATCATTGCGACGACCCCGAAAAGAAAAAGTTAGTCAAAAAACTGGCTTTGATGATCACCGACAACATTCCCCGTAAGTTGCCCGGCGGTATGAAAGAGAATCACATGGATTTTTGGATCCTCGACCGCCTGCTTACCAAGGAAGAAGTCAAGTTTATGCTCAGCTTCAAAAAGCGCCGCACTCCTTTGCGCGTGGGCGAATTGGCGGAGCGTAACCACATGTCGGTGGAAGAAGCGCAAAAGATCATCGACCATATCCTGTGGATCGGTCTTTTGGAGCAAAACCGTGAAAATCCCGATCGCGAGCGCCAATTTCTCATCCCCAAGTGGGTGGTCGGCTCGGGCGAGTACATGGTGGAGCACAAGACCCTCACCGACACCAATCCCGAAGTGGCGACCATGTTCAACCTAGCGCCCCAAGAGCCCTTGGAGTTGGCGTCTAAGTTGATCCCCCCGGGAGGCGCGGGCATCGGTATGCACGTCATCCCCGTGGAAAAAGCCATCGAGCACGAAAGCACCTCGGTCAGCGTGGAGCACTTGTCCCACTGGCTCAACAAGTACGACAAGTTCTGTTCCATGGTGTGCGCCTGCCGCAAAGCGCAAAGAGTGCGCGGCGAGGGCGTGGGCGATATCGAAGGTCATATGTGTATCGCCGTAGGCGATATGGCGGAGTTTTTGGTGGAGTCGGGCAAGGACGCCCGCTACATCACCCGCGAGCAAGCCTTGGAGATCATCATGCGCGCCGAAAAGAAGGGTTACGTCCACCAGATCACCAACTTGGACGGTCCCGACAAGATCGTGGGTATCTGCAACTGTTCGGCGGGCAGTTGCTACGGCTTGCGTACTTCGCAGCTGTTCAACACCCCCAATATGTCCCGTTCGGCTTACCGTGCGCACGTCGACCCCGCCAAGTGCGTGGCTTGCGGCAAGTGCGTGGAGGTCTGTCCCGCGGGCGCGGCGAGATTGGGTCAAAAACTGTGCAAAAAGGACGGCACCAAGGTGGAGTATCCCATGCACGATCTGCCCGACGATCTGCCTTGGGGAGAGGACAGATGGGACAAGGACTACCGCGATCACAACAAGATCAACTGTTACGACCAAGGTACGTCCCCCTGCAAGACCGCTTGTCCCGCGCACATCGCCGTGCAAGGGTATATCAAGATGGCTGCCGAGGGTCGGTATAAAGACGCGCTCAAACTCATCCGTCAAGACAACCCCTTCCCCGCAGTCTGCGGCGCGGTGTGCAACCGTCGTTGCGAGGATAGATGTACCCGCGGTACCATCGACAAACCCGTCGCCATCGACGAGATCAAAAAGTTTTTGGCGTATCGCGAGTTGGATCAAGGGGACGATTATATCCCCGAACTGTGCTGCAACGGCGTGGGCGAACAATGGGACGACTACAAGATCGCCGTCATCGGCGCGGGTCCCGCGGGTCTGTCCGCCGCTTACTATCTGCGCACCGAGGGCTATCCCGTGACCGTGTTTGAAAAGGAGAGCCGTCCCGGCGGTATGCTCACCAACGGTATCCCTCGCTTCCGCTTGGACAAAAAAGTGGTGGAAGCCGAGATCGACATCATCCGCAAAATGGGCGCCGAGATCAAGTGCGGCGTGGAAGTGGGCAAGGACGTCACGTTGGACGAATTGCGTAAGCAAGGCTACAAAGCCTTCTATATCGCCATCGGTCTGCAGGGCGGCCGTCTTGCGGGCGTACCCGGCGAGGACGCCAAGGGCGTGGAGAGCGGCGTGAGCTTTTTGCGCCGTATCAACCAAGACGAATCCATCCGTTTGCACGGTGACGTCGTGGTGGTCGGCGGCGGCAACGTGGCTGCCGACGTGGCTCGTACCGCGGTGCGCGCTACCGACGGCAAGGTGACCATGCTGTGCTTGGAGCAACGAGACGAGATGCCCGCCGCCAAGGACGAGGTCGCCGAGTGCGAAGAGGAAGGGATCGCCGTCCGCAATGGTTGGGGCCCCAAAGAGATACTCAAAGACGAAGAGGGCAACGTCAAAGCCATCGTCTTCAAAAAGTGTCTGTCCGTCTTTGACAAAGATCACCGTTTCGCGCCTCGTTACGACGACAACGACACCCTCACCGTCGAGTGCGGCAACGTGTTGATGGCGATCGGGCAGAGCGCCGAGTGGGGCGACCTGCTCAAGGGCAGCAAGGTCAAACTCAACCGCAACGGTACCGCCCAAGCGGACAAGGTGACCTACCAAACCGACGAGCCTGATATCTTCGTGGGCGGCGATATTTACCACGGCGCACGCTTCGCCATCGACGCTATCGCCGAGGGCAAAGAGGGTATGGTGTCCATCAACCGCTTCGTCCATCCGGGGCAGAGCTTGACCATCGGTCGCGACCTCAGGCAATTTATCGAGTTCGACCGCGACGACATCACCATTCCCGAGTCCTTTGACAACGCCGCTCGTCAAGCGCCCGGTATGCGCGAGGGAGATCCTACCAAGACCTTCGAGGACTTGCGCACCACCCTCACCGAGGAGCAGATCAAAAAGGAAGCCGCTCGCTGCTTGGGTTGCGGCGCTACCACCGTGGACCTCAACCAATGCATTGGCTGCGGACTTTGCACCACCCGCTGCGAGTTTGACGCCATCCACCTCTCCCGCGATATCCCCGCCGCCAGCGAAATGCACCTCGCCGAGGATATGATGAAGGTGGTCGGGCCCTACGCTCTCAAACGTATGGTCAAGATCGTTAAGCGCAAACTGACCGGCAAACCCCAAACCAAATAATCCTTGTAAGCAATAACGAAAGAGCAGGCGAACCGCCTGCTCTTTTTGACATAAAATCGAAAACGATCGATTTTGACTCCCTCTACCTTGGCAAAACTTCCTCTCGCCATTCTATCTCAAACGGCGCGCCCTCTTGGGAAAGGGAGAGGACGAGGTCGCAGATCTTGTGGCTTTGCCGCCAAAACGGGCGGTCGCGGTAGACGATCTTGCCCGTCAAGGGGAGAGCGGGGATATGGCGAGGCTGACGATCCACACCCCAACCGCCCGCTTTGACGAGGCTTTCTTTGCTCGTCCAAATGCGGTAAAAATCCTCGTCCGAACGGATAGAGGCGTACTCCTCGTCGGTGGAGATATACCGTTTGAGATCGTCGGGGACGGGTCTGATCCTCTCGATATCCACCCCTATGGGGTGGGAAGACAGCGCCAACGCCACCGCGCCCTCGGTATGGGACACGTTGAAATGGATACGAGCGGATTGCGGTTTTCCCCCCTCGTCCACCCACCACTCGCCCACGTAGCGGCGTTTGAGATAGGCGGAAAGGAGGTGGATGGCTTTGTCCTCGTCCTTGACGTAGCGCAAAGCCGCCTCTCTGTCTTGGGCAGCGACGGGTAGGGGAAGAGAAAGGACGGACGCGTCCACGTCTTTACACAAGATCACGGTGATTTTGTCCATAACTCCCTCCTCGTCGGTTTGGTACTATTGTACCACCTATTACTCGTCTTTTCAACGGGTTTTGCTCTTTGATAGGGCAAAGGCGGGGGACGGAATGTTTTTTTGTTGCGACGTAAGGCAAAATATGGTATGATGATATCACAAAAAAGATAGGAGGACGTTATGAGCATCGTCAAAAAATTATCCGGACGGGACGGTCAGATCTACGTGCCGTTTGAAGAACGCACGGGCGACAAATCGGTCGTTTATTTTACCCGCGACCTCTCTCCCGAGGGGCTCAAAAAGATCTACGAAAAAGTCAACGGCAACCTGACCGGCAGGATCGCCGTCAAGTTGCACACCGGGGAAAAGAACGGTCCCAACATCATCCCTGCCGCGTGGGTCAAGGAACTGTTGTCGAGCGAGCCCACCCTCAAAGACGCGACCATCGTGGAGACCAATACCTACTACGAGGGGGATCGTTACACCACCGAGCAACACCGCGAGACCCTCAAAGTCAACGGCTGGACCTTCTGTCCCGTGGATATCATGGACGAAGAGGGTACCGTGCTACTGCCCATCGAGGGCGGCAAGTGGATGAAAGAGATGTCCCACGGCTCGCACATGCTCAACTACGACTCGATGTTGGTGCTGACCCATTTTAAGGGACACACCATGGGCGGTTTTGGCGGCAGCAACAAAAATATCGGTATCGGTTGCGCCGATGGTCGTCTCGGCAAAAAATGGATCCACACCCACGAGGGTAAGGGGATGTGGTCGATCGCCGAAGAGGAGTTGATGGAGCGCATCAGCGAGTCCACCAAAGCCACCGTCGATCATTTCGCCCCCCATATCACCTTTATCAACGTCATGCGCAATATGTCGGTGTCCTGCGATTGCGAAGGCACCGCCGCCCAGCCCGTCGTGACCCCCAACGTGGGCATTTTGGCGTCTAACGATATTTTGGCGGTCGATCAAGCCTGCGTGGATCTGATCTACGCGATGGAGCCCAACGATCGCAAAGCCATGGTCAAGCGCATCGAGTCCCGCCACGGTCTGCGCCAGTTGTCCTACATGAAAGAGTTGGGCATGGGCAACGACCGCTACACCCTCGTTGATCTGGATAACGGGGAAGTGGAGATCTCGTCGCACGAGGCGGTCAAGGACGTCAAACCCTTCCGCCGATAATTCACCTGCCGCTATGCGCCCAAGTGCCGAAAGGCACGACGCGCCTAATGGCAACGCGATCATCCCGCCTTGGTCAAAGGCGGGATTTTTCGTATCGGCTCTCGGTCGACAAGGCGATAGGCGTTAAAAATATCTTTCTTAACGGCACCATATTTTGCCTGTTGCAAACGCTTGATGGCTTGTGGTATGATAGTAGTATGAAAAAGTATGTCCTTTGCCTTTCAATCGTGTGTTTGGTGCTCGCGTTTGCCCTATCGCTTGCGGGCTGTAAACCCAAGACGATCGCCACCCCCGCCGATTTGGAATACGACGGGGCGCTCTTGTTTTGGGCGCCCGTCGAGGGGGCGGAGGGCTATCAAGTGCAACTCAACGGGGAGATCTGCGCAGACGTCAAGCAAGCGCATTACGCCGTGTCGGTGCAACAGGGCACTTTTGCGGTGCGCGCTACGAACAGCAAAGGGCTAACGTCCGAGTGGAGCGCACCCTTGACCTATTCGGGCAAAAGCGACCGTCCCCAAGCCTTGACCACCCCCACCGTGTTGGAAGTGGACGGGGAAGGGCTTTTGCGTTGGACGCCCGTGGTGGGCGCCGTCTCTTATCGCGTGTGGGTCAACGCCGACCTCTATACCACAGTGGAGACCCCTTATTGTACTCTCGTATTATCCGGCTCGGGCTATCGCACCGTGCAAGTGTCCGCCGTGGCGGGCGAGGGGCGCGGCGACAGCGCCCGTTCGGCAAGCTACCGTATCGAATTGGCGGACGGCAGAGTGGTCGCCCCCAAGTTGACTTCGCCGTCGGTGAGTTTCGAGCCGTCTACCCGCTGTCTCGGTTGGAGCGCGGTGCGCAACGCCACGGGGTACGCCGTGTACGCCACCTCTCCCTCGTGGGGGGACAACAGGCGTTTGATGGCGACTCTCGACGCGGACAGTGCCAAAGCGAGTTATCGCTACACCGTCAATCCCCAAGAAGGGGGCGCCACCTATCGCGTGGTCGCGTTGGGTGACGGGATCAAATACGCCAATTCGGCGGACAGCAACGCGCTGTCCTTCCCGCTTGCCGCCGCTTCCGCTCCTCGCCACTTGCATTTGGCGGTCATCGACGGGGTGGTGCAACTGTGTTGGGACGCCATCGCCAACGTCAACGGGTACGAACTCCGCTTAGAGCGAGAGGGAGAGAGCCGTTTGATCGGCAGCGATACGCCCAACGTCCGCTTGCGTGCGGACGGCACTTGGTCGGTGTGCGTGCGCGGCTTGGGAGACGACAAGATCTATCGTTCCACCGTCTATTCCGAGCAGATCGTCGTGACGGTCGAGGGCGGGGATATCGCCCCTCTCCCGTTGGACTCGCCCAAGGGACTGTACGTCAAAGACAACGTGATCTATTGGGACGCGGTGCCTTACGCTTCGGGCTATCAGATCACCATCGACACGCCCGCGGACGATCAAGTGGGGACGTACAACCTGTCCTCCAACGTCAACCGTCTCGATTTGGACAGTCACTTGTGGGATAGCGTGTTGGAGATCTACGTGCGCGCGCTTCCCACCGCGGGTTATGCCGCTTCTTCGTGGGGCGAGGGGTATATCCAAGTGCCTCAAGAGGAAGACGAGGAGGGGAGACCCCTTCCGCCCGCCTACACCTATTTGGCGCCGCCCTCTCCTCTCGTCTACGACGGGGAGCGATTCGCCTGGAGCGAGGTGAGCGGCGCGTCGGGCTATCTGTTGATCGTCAACGATCACCCCTACGAGGTGGAAGGTACCCGCCTCGACTTGGCGGTAATCGGCGCCGTCACCGCCAAGGTGCGGGCGCTGTCCGCCGAAGAAGGGGTGTTGTCCTCGGCTTGGAGTGCCGAATACACTTTCGTTTATCCCCTTAGTCTGTCCGCCCCCACGGGGCTTAGTTCCAAAGGGGAGATCCTGAGTTGGAACGTGGTGGACGGGGCGACGGGCTACGTCGTGAGGGTAGGCTCTTTGCGTATCGACACCCCCGCCAATACCCTCAATTTGTTTACCTACCTGCCTTACGACGGCAACTACGACTTGGCGGTCAAGGCGGTGGGGGACGGCTACGCCGATTCGCCTTACAGCGAGTGGTACGTCTTCGTCGCCGACTACGAGGAAGAGGGCACCGAGCACAAGCCCTACGCCATCCCCTCGGCGGACGACCTGCCATTACTTGCCCACTATCCGGGCGCATACTTTGCGTTGACCGACGATCTCGAGTTGGACGAAGCGGAGAGTTTGTTTGACTACAACGTCCCCTTTGCGGGCTCGATCGACGGGAGAGGGCACGTGATCACCGTGCATACGGTCAAAGGTACCGCCACCTCGAGCGGCTTGTTCGGCTACTTGTCGGGGGCGACTTTGACCGACGTCGATTTCGTATTTGACCAAGTGGTGGCGGGCGGCTACCGCGTGGGCGGTATTTTGGCGGCTTACGCCACCGATTGCACCTTGGCCGGTGTATCGATCGCCGTCAGCGCTCAAACGTCCCATGGCGTGGTGGGTATCGCCACCGGCTCCGTCTTCCGTGACGTGACGGCAGACCTTCGTCTTACCGGCACGGGCGCGTATTTGGGCTTAGTAGGACAAGCCACCTCTTGCCGCTTTGAGGGGATCAAGGTCAAAGGCTCCCTCGCGGGCGGCTCGTACACCTTGGTCGGCGGCGTGGCGGCAATGGCGGTCGATTGCGACTTCGAGAGGGTGACGATAGGCTCCGAGGACGAGCCCTTCGTCCTTAGCGGCAACGTCAACACGGGCGCGATCGTGGGCTCGGGCGACGGCTCCATTAAGCAAGCCGTGGTATGGGCTACTCTTACCGGCAGGGGCAATCTCGGATCTTCGGGCACCTTTACGGGCGATTTCGACGGGCAAGTCCAACTGTCCGTGGCCCTTACGGACGACGGCTCGGTCGGCGGTGTGGCGGGCCACGGCGGCGGCAAAGCGAGCGGCGATTTTTCGCTCACCGTCGAGGGAGAGGCTTCCAACGCCTATATCGGCACCGCTTGGGGGGTAAGCGACAACGCCATAGTGGAAGGCACGCCCGCTTTTGACCTTACCGTCGACGCCCGTTTGACTTCGGGTTACGTGGGCGGGGTGGTCGGCTTGGGACAATGCGCCTACTCGGGCGTAACGCATGGTTTGATCACCGTGGCAAACGGTGTGCGTATCGGCAAAATCAGCGGTTTGGTCGAGGAGACCGACCAATATTGGCAAATCAACGAAGAGGTATCACGATGAAAAAAGCACTTTGGGGACTGGGCGTTTTGTTGACGATCTTGCTCCTCTGCTCGCTGCCTATGGGGGTGGCGTTGGCGGACGAGAGCAAGGAGTTGGTGCTACTGGACAACGGGGTGGAGATGACCGAAGTCACCGTGAAAGAGGAGACGGTATCGGGTCAAAAATACACCGTCTATCAAGTCACCTATCACGAGGGACTGTTTTTGACGATCGACCCCACCACCAAAGGGGGCGAAAGCATTACGGACGGCGACCCCCAATCGGTGCGTATCACGGGGGTGGGGGATTACGCCTATACCTTCGTCATCGCCAATTCGCTCGAGCGGGTGTTGATCCGAGTCAGTCCCATTCCCGTGACGCTTGCGTGGGTAGAGGACAGTTTGACTTGCGAATACGGACAGACCCCCCGTCCTCAAGCGGTGGTGACCTCGGGGCAACAAGACGTCCCCGTCACCTATCACAACCTCAATTCGGACGATGACTTCGCCGTGTCGGGCGTGGGCAACTATACCGTGATCGCTCAAGCGAGCGGCAACTACGCGGGTAGCCTTACGGGCACGTTCGTCGTAAACAAGTGCAACGCCTCTATCGTGGTCTCCAACCCGCCCACCGAGGGGGTGGTGTGGGACGGACCCTATCAAGTCCTTTCCCGCATGGGCGTGACCGTGCAAGAGGGGTACGACCTATTGCAAGGCAAGATCAAAGTGTTGTCTAACGGCAGCGCCGTCAACTCGGGCACGTTGGGCTCAGTGGGCAGCTACCAGATCTCTTTTTGCTTTGACGACAACAACAGCAACAATTTTGCCCGCTCTAACTACAATTTGACAGAGACCTATTCGCTCACCCTGTTGCGCGCGCCCCTGTCGATCACTTGGGAAGCGGGCGGTATTTCGGTGCCGTATCGACCCGACCCTTCCTATCCCCAACTGATTTACGACTCGTTTGCCAACGATACCGTGCGCCTTGTCAGTGCGGGCGCTAAGGCGGAAGGCTTGGATCTGTCCTTGCTGTCTATCGCCTATCTCGATCAAGACAAAACCGTGTTGTCCCAAGGGCCTATCGACGTGGGATCGTATTGGGTCCGGTTGAGTTATCCCGCCACCGCGACCTACGACGCGGCGGGGGAAGTGGACGTCCCCTTGACCATCGTCAAAGCGGATATCTCCTCTCAGATCGTCGTGTATCTCAACGGCATGGCGGTAAGCCCCAAAGTGACTAGCGAATTCAACTACGGCGACTCGTTCGCCTATGCTCATTCCCTTCCTTCGGTGTACGCGGAGTTGGAGCCAAACGCCGTCGGCAATTATCAACGGAAAGCGGGGGAGAACTGGGATACCTTGGACGAAGCGCCAACCTCTCCCGGCACTTATCGCTACACGGTGGTGCTGACCGATAGCAACGTGACCGCCACAACCTCTCGCTCGTTCGTCATCGCGCGCGCAAGTTTGACGGTGGAGTCGCTCGACGAGCTGTTGACCGTCCCCGTTTTGACCTACGGGGACGAGATCGATTTGCGTCCCGACGTGCCCGACTATCAAGAGGACGGGAAGTGGATCGTGATGTACGAAGGGGAGGGCTATCCCCGCTCGGTCACGCCGCCCGTTGCGGCGGGGACGTATAGTTTGGCGCTTACCTTGGACGGGGACTCCTTCTACGTCTTTTCGCAAGTGTACCCCGACTGCTTAACGATCGCGCCCAAACCTCTCGCCGTTACGGTGGAAGACAAGACGGTCGCCTATGGCAACGTTTGGGCGGGCAACACCTTGCGGCAGGGTATCGACGTCAGCTTTGACAGTGGCGCTATGGTCAAGGGGTCGGACGAAGCCGAACTCCTGTCCGCTCTTTCCTTGGTGGCTATGGATGGGGAGACCCGCTACGCCTCGCCCGATCGGGTGATGGTCGTGGGCAACCGCTACGATTTGGTGCTTGAGGGCAGCCACCCCAACTACTCGATCACGGCGCAAAACGGCCATTTGTACGTCAGTCGCCGCACCCTTACCGTGACCGCGTCGAGCGCGACCGTGTACAAAGGCGCTTCCGAGCGGGATTTGGGGGTGGAACTTGCCAACGTGTGTCCGTGGGACGACGAAGAGGCGTTGATCGCCCTGTTCGGCGTGCGCCTCAAAGACGACTTGGAGTGGGAAGCGGCGGTCTCGTCGGTCACGACCCGTGCGTTAAGCTACGAGTTGGAGCCGTACAAAAAGGCGGACAGCCCCTTGCTCGACAATTACAATCCCACCTATCGCACGGGCAAACTGACCGTGCGGTCGACCACTTTGGTGACTTCCGACCCCGACAACTTTGGGGTGGAAGGGCAGTTTTCGCAAGAGGACAGCCTGACCTTGGTCAAAGGGAGCCCGTCGCAGTATCAGGGCGCGGTGTCGTCCGTACTCAAAGGGTACGTCGCCAAGACGGTGTACGAGATCAACAAGACGGTGTCTACCGAACGCAATACGGGCATCGTGGTGTCGATCACCGCTCCCCAAGACGCCAAGATCTTGGTGAGTTACGACGGAGTCAACTACGACGAAGTGGACTTTAGCTACGTAGGCGGCAAAGCCGTGTTTAGCCAAACGGTCATGGCGACCCGCTACGTGGTGTGCGTCAAGCGGGATATTCCTTGGACGTTGATCGGCGCGATAGGCGGCGGGGTGGTAGGCGTACTCGTCATCGTGATCGTGGCGGTCGTGGCGACCAAAAAGAAAAAGCGAAAGAAACAACAAGAGGAGTTGCAAGCGGTGACGACCGCTCCCACCAAGGGGTTGCAACACAAGAGCGAGGAAGAGGAATTGGACGAATTGATCCAAAACTTCGACGAAAGCACGGTAAGACGGGAACTGACTCCCGCCGAGCGGATCGCTCTTAGGGAAAAAGAGGAAAAATACAATCAATATCGCTTGCGCTTGCAGCGTATGCGCGGCTCGGGCGACAAGTCCATGCAGGACAAATTGGCGGGATTGCAGTTGGGCGCGGCGGACGACGACGCCATCATCGCGCGCATGATCGCCGAGGACGAAGCGCGCGCTAAGGAGTTGGAGGAGGAATTGCTCAAAGAACAAGAGGAAGAGGAGCAATCCAAACCCGCCGCCGTGATCTTGGAGCGCAAGGAAGGGGAACTCAAACAGCGTTCGTTTGCCCCCACGGTCAAAGACGATGACGACGACGTCGACATTTAATTACGATCAATCTCTATACGACTTTTTGAAGGACGGTCTCGAAAAGGACCGTCCCGCTCTTACTTTTTGGGGCAAAACCGTCAAGGGCAGGGAACTGCTTGCCTATATCGCCGATTTCGCCGCCTTTTTGGCAGGATACGGGGTCAAACGAGGGGACGTCGTGACTTTGGTCTTGCCCAATCTGCCCGTCTCGGTCGTTGCGTTTTACGCGGTCAGTTATTTGGGCGGGGTCATCTCGGTGTTGCACCCATTGACCCCTCGCGACAAGATCCTGTCCGAGATGGACAAAACGGGGAGCAAAGTGGTGGTCGCATTCGACAAACTCCACTTCGATTGGGATCCTGAGGGCGTGCGACTGCTCCTTGTCGGGGCGGGCGCTTTCCGCTCCAAACTCTTTGCCAAAGGGGTGGATATCGTCAACAGGGTAGGCAAGTGCCTATCCCCCCGCTACGAGAGTATGAAGCACGGCTTTGTCCCGCACGAAAGCCAAACGGGAGAGGACGTGTGTTTGTACCTGCACAGCGGGGGCACTACGGGCGAGCCCAAAACGGTGGTGCTGACTTGTCACGCGCTCAACGCCTCGCTGCCCGCCACCGTGGGGATCAACCCCCCGCCCACCGATCACGAATGTATGCTGATGCTGTTGCCTCTTTTCCACGGCTTCGGGGTGTCGGTGTGTATGCACGCGGTGTTGCCCTACGGGGTGCGGATCGTCCCCGTCCCCAAGTTCGAGCCCAAACGGATCGCCAGGCTATTAAGACGACATCACGCCACCTTGCTGGCGGGCGTGCCCGCACTGTATAGCAAACTGTTGTCGGTGGGAGCGTTCGACCGCAAAGGGCTGTCGTTGACCACCGCCTATTGCGGGGGAGACGTGCTCGACCCCGCCATCAAACGGGAGTTCGATCGCCGTATGCAAGACTTGGGTTTGCCCTGCCGCCTGTACCAGGGGTGGGGGCTTGCCGAAGGGGTCGCCGTGTGCTGTGCCAATTCCGCCGTATGGGGGGACAAACCCGGCTCGATCGGCCGTCCCGTCGAGGGGGTGGACGTCCTCGTGTGGACGGGAGAGCGGATTGCCGATCCCAACGAGAAGGGCGAACTGCTCCTTGCGGGCGAGACCTTGATGAAAGGTTATCTCGAAGGGGGAGAGCGTTGGGTCACCGTGGACGGCAAACGCTATCTCGCCACGGGCGACGTGGGATACCGAGACGAGGACGGTTGGCTCTACTACGTGGGGCGCAACAAGCGTATGAGCGTCTTTGCGGGGGTCAACGTGTACCACCAAGAGGTGGAGCAACAAGCCCTCGCCCTCTCTTCGGTCAAAGAATGCGCGGTCGTGGAAACGGTCGCGGACGGCAAACCCTGTTTGGCATTGTACTACGTGGGCGAGATCGACAAAAGCGACCTGATCGCCGCACTTTCCCGCACTCTCAACCGCTATCAGTTGCCCCGCCTGATCGTTCGACGGGCGGAACTGCCCAAGACTCCCACGGGCAAGGTGGACTATCGGCGATGCGAGTGAAAACGATATACCGCCGGGCGGTATGATATAGATCTTCGTCAATGATATATTTGCCGTGGCAAATATGAGATATGCCCTGTATTTAGCAAAATGCAGGGCATATTTTGGTGATACAAAAAAATGGGATGCGTTATGGGAGATAATTGACTTAAACGATTACCGTCTATTGCAACCGCAATATCCCGCTCCGTCTTGCGGATGGGTGGGATATATCATATTCGAGCAAGCGAGAATATATCATAGACCTTTGGTCTATATCATACCGCAAAGCGGTATATCATCGCGCCGCGCTCCTTGTAGTGCGCTTATCGCTTTAGCACTTTGACCGATTCCAAGGTCACTACGGGGTAGGGGAAGGTCGTAAACATGGCGTCCACGTACACGACGTTGACCTTTTCGAGTGCCAGTACCACCGCTGCCGATTCCTCGTCGATGATCTTGCCGAAGGCGGCGTATTGCCCGTCGAGGTGGGGAGAGGTCGCCGACACGATAAAGAATTGCGCCGTCGCCGAATCCATTTGGGTCGCGCGCGCCATGGACAGCACGCCCAAGGTGTGTTTGACGTCGTTGGTTACGCCGTTGGCGCTAAACTCCCCCTTGATGGGAGAGTGGGTGGACTTGGGGGTGATGGTGTTGCCGTCCAAATAATACCCGCCCCCTTGGACCATAAAGTCCTTGATGACGCGGTGCAACACGGTGCCGTCGTAAAACCCTTCGTCCACGTAGGTCAAAAAGTTGGCGACCGACAAGGGCGCGACGTCGGGGTACAACTCCACCCGCACCTTGCCGTACGTGCCGAAGTCAAACTCCACGATGGGGTCGCTATTCTTTTGCACGCCGTATTCGCCCGCCGTAAAGGACGCCAAATATTCGTCCGCGTTTAAGTCGGTTTTGGTGCTTTTGCATCCCGCCAAAGCAAGGGCGGATAGGGTCAAAATGATGATTATCGTCAAAATCTTTTTCATAATCTCTCCTTAGCCGCAGTCGATCGTATCCGTCTTGGCGGACGTGTATAAGTCGTAGTACACCCCTTTCGCCGCCATCAATTCTTCGTGCGTGCCCTTCTCTTTGATCACGCCGCGGTCGATCACCACGATGCAATCGGCGCCCCTTACGGTAGTCAGACGGTGGGCGACCACGATGGACGTGCGCCCCTTCGCCAACTCGTTAAGCGCCCCTTGTATCAACGCCTCTGTGGCGTTGTCCAGCGCCGAGGTCGCCTCGTCCAGGATGAGGATGGGGGGATTTTTGAGGAAGATACGGGCGATGGACAGCCGCTGCTGTTGCCCGCCCGACAGTTGTACGCCCCTCTCTCCGATGGGGGTGTCCAATCCTTGGGGTTGCTCCTTGATAAAGTCCCATATATGCGCCCTTTGGGCGGCTTCGACGATCTCCTCTTCGGTGGCGTCGGGTCGTCCGTAGGCGATGTTGTCGCGGAAAGTGCCCGTAAAGAGAAACACCGACTGTTGCACGATGCCGATATTGTCCCGTATCGAGCGATTGGTGATTTGGGTTAGGGGTTTGTCGTCGATGTAGATCATGCCCTCTTGCAGGGGATAAAACTTGGGAATGAGGTGGCACATGGTGGTCTTGCCCCCGCCCGAAGCGCCCACCAAGGCGTAGGTCTTACCGCTCGGGATATGCAAGGTCAAGTCGTCGAGGATGATACGGCGCTCCTTGCTGTAACGGAAGGTGACGTGGTCAAAGCGAATATCCCCTTTGACGTCGGTCAAGTCCTCGGCACCCTCCGCGTCCTCTTCCACGGGGACTTGCATGATCTCGTAAAAGCGCTTGTAGCCCGTCGCGCCGTCTTCCAGTTGCTCAAAAAAGTTGACGAGCGTCTGTATGGGGGACAAAAACAGGTTGATGGACAGCATAAACACCATCAGATCGGCGTAGGCAAAACTGTCGTCGTACACGCAGAACAGCGCGCCCGCCACCAGCACCACCACGTTGTACAAAGAGGTGACGAAACCCATCGTGGAGTGGAAAAAGCCCATCGCTTTGTACGCCAGCGAGCGGGCTTGGATAAACTTGCGGTTGACCGCGTCGAACTTGTCCTCTTCGTAGCGGTCGTTGCCGAACGCCTTGGTGGTACGCACCCCCGACAGGCTGTTTTCCAACACCGCGTTGACCTCGCCGATGGCTTCCTTGCTCTTAGTAAAGGCGCGGCGTTGATCCCGTCTTGCCTTGTGGGTGATGACGAACATCAAGGGAAGGAAGGCGAACACGATCAGGGACAACTTCCACGAAATGGTGCATAGATACGCAAACGACCCCAAGGTCATAAAGGTGGTGATGAATAGATTTTCGGGGCCGTGGTGCGCCAATTCGGACACGTTGAACAGGTCGTTGGTCATGCGGCTCATCAGTTGCCCCGTCTCGGTGCGATCGTAGTAGGAGTAGGGGAGTCGTTGCAGGTGGGCGAAGAGGTCGGTGCGCATCCTCGCTTGCATCCTCACGCCCATAGAGTGACCGTAATAGCACACGAAGTAGTCGGTCAACGTCCTCACGATATACACCCCCAAGAGCGCGGCGCAGTAGATGACGATGGATTTGGTATCCGCATTGGGGATAAACGTGTTGAGTATAGGACGGGAAAGGATGGGATAGCACAATCCCCCCGCCGCGAAGATAAACGCGCAAAACATATCCATCAAAAAGGTGGGTATATCGTAGCGATAATAGGAAACGAAACTTCTCAGTACGGGTGCTTTTTTCATCTGCATTACTCCAAGTAAGATAATTATATCTTATCGGTGGGGGTGGGCGCAAGCGTTTGTCTCACCACAGTGAAGTAAATAGATTGACATAAACCCGTTATTTTGATACCATTATAGAGAAGTCGGGGCTGCCCGACAGAGTATCGTGTATGAACATTTTTAAGGCGATTTGTTTATTACTGTGCGGCGTAGGCGTCTTTTTGGCGGGTATGAAGCTGATGGGCGAGGGGCTTGGCAAAGGGGGTAACAAGGGTATCCGCTCCCTCTTTGGCAAGATCAGCGACAATCGGTTGGCTTCGTACGCCTTGGGCGCGGGCTCTACCGCCATCGTGCAGTCCTCGGCGGCGACCACCGTCATGAGCATGGGTTTGGTCAACGCGGGCATCATGTCGGTGGCGCAAGCGTCCGCCTTCGTGCTGGGCGCAAGGCTGGGTACCACCATCACGGGTATTTTGGTGTCCTTGTCCTCTATCTCGGTCACCGAGGTGCTCATGGCGATGGCATTCGTGGGGATCTGCTTGATCTTATTCGTCAAACGCAACGACCGCGCGGTCGCCATCGGCTTCGTTTTGTGCGGCTTGGGCGTGTTGTTTGCGGGTATGAAGATCATGAAAGGCGCCATCTTGGACGAACCCGAGATGCAGTCCTTCTTCGTGAGGATGTTCGAGGCGATCGACTTCCCCTTGCTGTTGGTGGTCGTCGGCGCGGCGTTTACCGCACTCATCCAATCTTCGTCCGCTACCGCCGGTATCGTCATCACGCTGATCGGCGCGGGTACCCTCAACATGAGCCAAGCCATGTTTTTGACTATCGGTGCCACCGTGGGTACTTGCGGTACCGCCCTACTTGCCGGGATCGGCGCGGGCACCAACGCCAAACGCGTCGCCGTGTTCAACCTTCTCACCGCCATAGTGGGCGTGCTGACCGTGGGCGCACTGGTGTGGGGGATCCGTCCCTACGTCGTCAAGTTCTTCGCTCTGTGGATACCCCAGCAAGAGTGGCAGGTGTCCGTGTTCGGCGTGTTCTACAGCCTGTTGGCGTCCTTGATCTGCCTGCCGTTCGTCAAGCCTTTGGATAAATTGGTGGCGTTGATCGTCCGTGACAAACCCGCCAAAGAGAGCGCTCTGCATTGTTACTACATCGACGAGCGCTTGCTCAAGACCCCCGCCGTCGCGGTGCTGCAAGCCAAGCAAGAGGCGGTCAAGTTGGCGGAGTTGGCAAGACAAAACCTCGAGAGGGGTATGGATAGCCTACTGTACAGCGGGGAGAAAAACGCCAAACTCATCGAGGACAGCGAGGACGAGATCGACTTTATCACCAACAAGCTGAGCGAATACTTGGTCGCCTTGGCGGGGCTCGACCTCTTGTACGAGGACGAGTTGTTGGTGGGTAGTCTGCACCACGTCATCGACGACATCGAGCGTATCGGCGATCACGCGGCGGACTTTTATAAGATGGGTCGCAAAATGAGGGAAGCGAACGTGGCGTTTTCGCCCTCGGCTATCGACGAGCTCAAGGATATGACCGACAACCTGTTTTTGTTGTACGACGCGGCGTACACCACCTTTGCCGAGGGGAGCGAGACTCTGCTTCCTCGGGTCAATCAGTTGGAACAACGCATTGACGACGAAAAGAAGTGTCTTGCCAACAACCACGTGGAGAGGTTGGTCAAAGGGGAGTGTACCATCGAGACGGGCACCTACTTCTATACCGCCATCTCCTCTTTGGAGCGGGTGGGCGACCACCTCGAAAACCTGGCGTACTCGGTGCGCTCCATTACGGGCGACACCGAATAATCGGCTCGAAACGCTTCGAGATCCGCTAAACAAACGATATAGTAAACAATGGGTAGCATCCCATACGGAGGAATAAAAATGAAAAGTGCATCCAAAATCATGTACGTCATCGGACGTGTCTTCAATATCATCGCCTTGGTTTGCGCGGTCATCGGTATCGTTATCGGCGCTATCGCTATGTCTATGCCCGCCAAGATCGCCGATCAATCCAACGGTGCCATCGAGGCCGCGCAAGCGCACGCCGTGGGATTGGGCATCGTCATCGGCGCCGCTATTTCGTTTGTCGTTTACTTGGTGCTCATTTTGCTCGCCACCAAAGCCAGCAAATCCCTTGACAACGGCAAAAAGGACACCGCTCCCCACGTGTTGATGATCATCGTCGGTATCTTCGGCGACATCTTCTATCTGTTGGGCGGTATCTTCGGTCTGATCGCCGAGGACGAAGAAAACTAACGGTTTTATTCCAAACAAAAAGCCCCGAGCCTTCGGGGCTTTTTTCGTCTTTTCGCGTTTTATTCTTCCGTCAATCTGCCGTAGTCGTTCCACTCGCCGTAGAGTTTGCCCTCTTTGGTGGCTTGAAGGAGTCGCTCGAGCGCCCGCTCATACGAGACGGGATCGCGGGAGCGATAAAAGGCGACGTTGTACGAGCGCACTCGTTGGTAGAGGGGCGGAAAGGTGCAAAACTTGCTATATACCCTTGCCTTTTTGAGGGCGGACAAGACGAACGGATCCATACGGAAGGGCGCGTCCAAGTCGGGCAAAACCGCCAAGCCTTGGGGGGTCATCAGCCCCAATCGTCTCAGCCTTCGCGCCCGTTCTTTGTTGAGTTCGGTGCAGGGGCTCGACTTCTTGCGGGGGCTAAAGCGTTGCCAAATCACCCCGTCTATCTTTTTTTGAGTGCTGTCGATCCACCCGTAAGAGAGGGCTTCTTCCACCGCGTCGATATACCAAAAACAGGTACCGTCCGTGGGACGTCCTCTCTTGAGTGCCACCCAACACTCTTTTTGGTCGGGATGGGTGGCGAGCCACTCTCTAAAGGCGTGGCGATCGGTGACAAACAGTTGATTTTCCATCAGCGGCGATAGGTCTCGATCCCCTTTTTCAGCCTCTCCAACCCGTCCGAAAGGGTGGAGCGGGGGCAGGCGATATTGACCCTGACGAAGCCCTTGCCGTCCCCTCTGTATTGGTTGCCCGCCGTGATCCACAGTCCCGTGGTCGCACGGATATGACGGCACAGATCGTCCGCGTCGAAGGTCACTTGGGACACGTCCAACCACATGAGGTAGGTCGCCTCTTGTTTGACCGAGTGTAGTTGCGGCAGTTCCTTCGCCAAAAAGTCCTCGACCACGTTGCGATTTTGGGCAAGATATACCCTCAATTCGTCCAGCCAATCGGCGCTTTGGTCAAAGGCGGCGGTGATACCCGCTATGGCAAAGGCGTTGGGCTCGGCGACTTCGTCCGCGTTGAGCCCTCTCTCCACCACACGTCTTAACGTGGGGTTGGGCACGATGACGGCGGCGCCCTGTAGCCCCGCCAAATTGAACGCTTTGCTGGCGGATACGCACACCACCAAGTCGTCGGCGTTGCCGGTGACTTCGCCAAAGGGGTTGTAGCGCACGTCGGGCAGGGTCAGATCGCAGTGGATCTCGTCCGATAGCACCTTGACCCCGTGACGGGCGCATAGGTAGCCTATCATGGACAATTCTTCCTTGCTCCACACGTGCCCGGTGGGATTGTGCGGGTTGCACAATATCATCAAGGTCGCGTTGGGTCGGGCGAGTTGGGCTTCCAACCCTTCCCAATCCACAAGGTAGCTACCGTCTCGATACAGCAGGGGACTTTCGGCGACGTGTCGACCGGTGTTTTCGATACTGTGGAAAAAGATGTCGTACACGGGGGTCATGATCACCACGTCGTCTCCCACGTTGGTCAGTCGCTTGACGATGGACGTCACGGCGGGGACCACGCCGGTCACGAAGATGACCCACTCGGGGTTGACCGCCCAACGGTGCCGTCTCGTCCACCACTCGGCGACCGAGCGGGCAAAGCGGTCGGGCACGATGTGATAGCCGAACACGTGGCTATCCAACTTGTTTTGCAATGCTTCGATCACCTTAGGGGGTGCGGCAAAGTCCATATCCGCCACCCACATGGGGAGTTCGCCCTCTCGGGTGTCCCATTTGAGGCTGTCCGTGCCCCGCCTGTCGACGGGAGCGTCAAAGTCGTATTTCATATTATTCCTCCACGATGATTTGGGTCTTGGCGGGGTCGATCTTGGTGGGATCCATCGTCAATTCCCCGATACGGCGGGCTTTGATCACGCCCGACGAGGGATTGAACACGCTGTCCACCTCGTCCACTTGGGCGTCGATATCTTCGCAGTACTCAAAGGACAAACTCGTGCCTTTGAGGTGGCAGTTGACCAATTTGAGGTGTTGGATATAGCACAATCCCTGCAAACTCTCGATAGTGCAGTTGACCAAGGTCATGTGGCGGGTATTCCACCCGATGTATTCGCCTACGATCACGCTGTCGTACACTTCCACGTTTTGGCAATTCCAAAAGGAATCCTTGGAATTGAGCACGCTGTCGTACACTTTGACGTCGCTCGCCCCGTCGAAACAGTAGTTGCCGTCAAGGTGCAAATTGTGCGCTTCGATATGGTGTGAACCAAATCCGAAGTAGTCGCCCGCCGCTTCGACGTCCTCGAGACGGACGCCGTCGCAGTTCCAAAAGGTCTCTTTGGCGTTGGGCATTTTGACCCGCTTGAGGGTCACGTTGCCCGCGCGGCGGAAGGTCTTGGGCGCTTCGATCAAACTATCTACGATCTCGATGTCGTGGGTGTACCAGATCCCGCTGCGGGCGGTCTCGTTGAGGGTGGACCGGTCGACTTTGACCCCGTGGCTGTACCACATGGGATATTTCCAGTCAAACACGCACTCGTGCACCTCGATCCCGCGGCTCTCTTTGAGGGGAGATTCCCCGTTGCGAAAAGTACAGCCCTCAAATCGGGTGTCTTTCGCCCAAAACGCCGCTCTTTCTCCTTCCAATACCTTGTTGCTTACGATTTCCATTTTTCTACCTCTAAACAAAACGCGACGCGTCCGCTAACCGCCTTTGGCGGTTGACGCGTGCTCTATTATCATATCACAACTTTTAGAGGTTAGCAACAACACAGGGCGAAAAATTGTTAGCATTCAAACAATTTTTCCTTTCGCCTGTCGTTCGGTCGCAAAAAGCGGCGGGGCAAGGCGGTCAAATCGGGCGGCAAAACCCGCCGTTTGCGAAAAGGCGGGGCAAATTGTTGCGTTTTGCTTTCGTTCTTTGGTACAATAGAGGTGAAAAAAACTGTAAGGAGATCGCTTATGGAAAACAAAGATTTACTGTACAAACGCACCCAAGCCAAAGACGCGGCGCTCTTAGAAGCCGCGCAAAAGTACGCCGAGGGCTACAAACGCTTTTTGGACAACGGCAAGACCGAGCGTGAAGTCGTCAAAGAGACGGTCGCCATGGCGCAAGCCGCCGGCTACAAAGAGTATCGCTTGGGCGACAAGATCAACGCGGGTGACAAACTCTTCTACAACAACCGCGGCAAAGCCCTGTTTTTGATCCGCGCGGGGCGTGCCGACTTAGCCAAAGAGGGCGTGCGCATTTTGGTCGCGCACGTGGATAGTCCCCGTCTCGACCTCAAGCAAGTGCCTCTCTACGAGGAGAACGACATCGCCTACCTCAAGACCCACTACTACGGCGGCATCAAAAAGTATCAATGGTTGACCATTCCCCTGGCTTTGCACGGCGTGATCGCCAAAAAGGACGGGGAAGTCGTCGAGATCAAAGTGGGCGAAAAAGAGGAAGATCCCGTATTTTATATCACCGATCTACTGCCTCACCTCTCCCAAGAGATCGTCACTAAACCGGTGTCCGAGGCGTTCCCTGCCGAAAATCTCAACGTCATCGTGGGCGGGCTGCCCTTGGACGGAGAGGAAAAGGACGCGGTCAAATTGGCGGTACTGCGCTACCTCAACGACGCTTACGGCGTGACCGAAGAGGACTTCCTCTCGGCGGAGATCGAAGTGGTGCCCGCCGTCAAAGCGCGCGACGTGGGCTTTGATCGCGCTTTCCTGGCGTCCTACGGCCACGACGACAGAGTGTGCGCCTATCCCGAGATCACCGCGACCTTGGAGACCGAGACCGAGCAGACGGTGGTCACCATCTTGGCGGACAAAGAGGAGATCGGCTCGGAAGGCAACAGCGGTATGCAATGTATCCTCATCAAGGATATCCTCGATCTGTTGGCGGAGTCCTACGGGGTGTCGTCCGCCTTGGTGCGCTCCCACTCGGCTTGTCTGTCCGCCGACGTGACCGCAGGTTACGATCCCAACTACAAATCCGCGTTCGAAGCCAAAAACGTGGCGTACGTGGGCTACGGCGTGGGTATGTGCAAGTTTACGGGCTCTCGCGGCAAAGGCGGTAGCAACGACGCGCACGCCGAGTTTATCGGCAAGATCCGCAAGGTCTTCGCGGACGGCGGCGTGATCTGGCAAACGGGCGAATTGGGTAGAGTGGACTTAGGCGGCGGCGGTACGGTCGCCAAGTTCTTGGCGTCCTACAACATCGACACCGTGGACGTGGGCGTGCCCGTGCTCAGTATGCACGCTCCCTACGAGTTGATCGCCAAGACCGACCTCTATTCCGCCCACCTCGCTTTCGTCGCGTTTATCCGATAATCGCGTTCGATCTTAGCAAACCAAACAAAAACCCTTCGTTCGGTCGAGCGAAGGGTTTTTGTTTACCCCAAAGGGGTCGAAAGTCGTACTTACTTGCGGTCGTGGATCTTGTCCACGAGCAGTCTGCCAAACTCTTCGAGCGAGCAGCCCGTGGTTTGGTCGGTGTCGCGGTCGCGCACCGAAAGGGTGTGATTTTCGATCTCCTTGGCGCCCACGATGACCATGTAGGGCACGCGGTCGACTTGACGAGCCTCGCGGATCTTGTAACCCACAGTCTCGTTGCGGTCGTCCAATTTGACCCGTATATCCAAGTCGTCCAGATACTCGGTGATCTCTTTGGCAAAGGCGGGATCGGTGCCGGGGAGGGTCAACACCTTGACTTGCAAGGGAGCCAACCACAGGGGGAACTTGCCCTTGGTCTCCTCGATCAGGTACGCCATAAAGCGATCCAAGCTGCCCAAGATGGCGCGGTGCAAGACCACGGGGGTCTTTTCGGTGCCGTCTCTGTCGGTGTAGGTCAGGTGGAACTTAGCGGGCAAGCAGAAGTCCAATTGGCAGGTGGAGAGGGTGTATTCCGCGCCGATGGCGGGTTGCACGTTGACGTCCAGTTTGGGACCGTAGAAAGCCGCCTCGCCGATCTCCTCGGTAAAGTCGATGCCGATGTCGGTCAGCACCTCTCTCAAAGCGGTCTCCGCCTTTTCCCACATGGCGTCGTCTTGGTGGTATTTGACCTTGTCCTCGGGGTCGCGCAGCGACAGCACGCAGCGATAAGAGGTGATGCCGAAGTCCTTGTACACGTCAAAGATGAGTTTGACCACCGAGGCGACCTCGTCCTTGATCTGCTCGGGGGTCACGAACAAGTGGGCGTCGTTTTGGCAGAAGTGGCGACCGCGCTCAATGCCTTTGAGGGTGCCCGAAGGCTCGTAGCGGAAGTCGTGGGCGATCTCGCCGATACGGATGGGCAGATCGCGGTAGGAGTGGATCTGGTTGGCGTAGATCATCATGTGATGGGGGCAGTTCATGGGGCGAAGGACAAACTCCTCCTCGTCCACTTGCATCATGGGGAACATATTGTCGCGATAGTGCTCCCAGTGACCGCTGGTGCGGTACAAATCGACGGTGCCCACGCAGGGGGTCAATACGTGCAAGTAGCCCAATTTGCGCTCCTTATGCTTGATGTAGTTTTCCAACTGTTGCCACACTTCGTAGCCGTTGGGCAAAAACATGGGCAAGCCCTTGCCGATCAGATCGTCGGTCATAAACAAGCGCATATCCTTGCCGATCTTGCGATGGTCGCGCGCTTTGGCTTCTTTGACTTGCTCCTCGTAAGCCGCCAGTTCGTCCGCCGTGCGGAACGCCACGCCGTTGATACGGGTGAGCATCTTGTTGTCCTTGTCGTTTTTCCAATACGCGCCCGATTGTTGGGTGAGCTTGAAGGCTTTGAGGGCTTTGGTGTAGGTCAGGTGAGGACCGGTACACATATCGATGTACTCGCCCTGTTGATAAAAACTGATGACGGCGTCCTCGGGCAAGTCCCCGATGTGCTCCACTTTGTACTTTTCGCCGCGGCTCTCCATCAGGGCGATGGCTTCCTCGCGAGGCAGGATAAAGGACTTGATGGGCAAGTTCTCTTTGACGATCTTTTGCATCTCCTTTTCGATCTTGACGAGATCTTCGTCGGTCAACTTGGTGTCGCCCAAGTCGATATCGTAAAAGAAACCTTTTTCGGTCGCGGGACCATAGCCGAAATCGGCGTGGGGGTACAGTCTTTTGACCGCTTGCGCCATGATATGCGCCGCCGTGTGGCGGATCACTTGCAGTTCTTCCTCTTGAGGACATTCGGCGACGGTGCCGTCTTTGTAGATAATCTTCATACATACTCCTTGCCACGGACTGTGGCATGATATTTCGCCGTAGCGATATACTTAGTTTAGTCCTTTTTGTCCCCAAAGTCAACGGCTAAGGGCTACTTTATCCAATATTGGATAAATGTGTCATAGCAAACGAATAGTCTCTACCATGGGGCAGATCGTCGAGATCGCGCCAATCGTGCCGTCTTTCGGTGTCAAAGCGGGGTCGGGACGCATATAGTGCGCTATGCTCGGAGTGGATTTGGTGATATTGGCTGCGGGATTGGGACGGCGTTTCGGCGGGGACAAACAGGTGTGCGAAGTGGACGACAGAGGGCAACTTTTGATGGAGTACACCCTCTACGACGCTTGTCTTGCGGGGGTAGAGCGCGCGGTCTTGGTGATAAGGGAGCAAGACCAAAGCAAGTTCGCCCCTCTTTGCGACAGGTGGAAAGGCAAGGTCAAGATGGAGTTTGCCTATCAGATCCCGCCCGCCGCATACGGGTTTGAGAGGGAGACCCCCTTGGGGACGGGACACGCTCTGCTTTGCGCGGCGGGCGCGGTCAAGGGCTCGTTCGTCCTCGTCAATGCGGACGACTACTACGGCAAAGGGGCGATCGCCTTGGCGGTAGCGCACGCAAAGAGGGGCGAAAACGCGCTCATCGGCTATCCTTTGGGCTCGACGGTGCCCCCCGTGGGGCGGGTGTCCCGCGGGATCGTGCTGCAAGAGGACGGCTATCTCAAAGGGGTCGTCGAGTGTAGCACTTACCGAGTGGGGGAGCGAATTGCTGTCGAGGACGGCAAAGTCAAGCGATATTTGCCCTCGTTCGTTCCCGTTTCCCTCAACCTGTTCGCGTTGTTCCAAGGGATATTCGCCTCGGCGGGGCGGGTGTTCGGCGGCTTTTTGTTGGAGGCGGACGAGGGGGCGGAATGTCTGCTCACCCAAGTGATCGCGGACTATCTCTCCCGCGGCGGGACGATCAAAGTCGATTCCTCTCCCGACCGCTGGATGGGCATGACCCACCGTAGGGAGTTGGAGGAAGTCAAACGATACTTGGCGGCGTTGCAAAAGAGCGGGGCGTATCCCTTGCGTTTGGCGGAGGCAATATGACGGATTGGTGGCAGGACGAAGATTTTGTTGTAGACGAGCAAGCGCCGTGGGCGATTTTGGACGAGTTGCCCGCTTTGATCGAGCGCAAGGCTACGCAAAAAGGCTATCCCCAAGTGCGGCAAGGGGTGTGGATCGCCCCCACCGCGTTCGTTGCCTCTACCGCCGTATTGCTGCCCCCGTGTTTGGTGATGGACGGCGCGACCGTGGGGGAATGGGCGTATCTTAGGGGCAACTGTATCATCGGTAATGGCGCACGCGTGGGACACGCGGTAGAGGTCAAAGGGAGCGTCCTCATGCGAGGGGCTACCGCCGCCCACTTCAACTACGTCGGAGACAGCGTGCTGGGCGCGCACGCTCATTTGGGCGCGGGAGCGGTGCTATCCAATCTTCGGTTGGACGAGGGGTCGGTCAAGGTGACTTGGCGAGGGGAGAGAGTCGACAGCGGTCGGCGCAAATTGGGCGCCATCGTGGGCGCTTACGCCCAAATCGGGTGTAACGCCGTCCTCAACCCGGGGACGGTGGTGGAGCCTAAGGCTTGGGTGTTGCCTTTGGAGCGGGTGACGGGCTATCGCCCCAAAGAAAAAGGCGACTTTCGACCTTAGGGGGAGTCGTCAGCCGCCGAGTTGACCGACAAAGGGGGTTGTCGGGTAGGGCGAAGGGGGTCGCCTTACGTGTACAGTATAGGTCATAATCCTTCTACTTGGCAAGGTCGAATTGTACCGTTAAAAGGACAGTCCGACCTTTTGTTTTAGGGCTCAAGCGCAAGTTGCCGTTCCTCTCTTTGGGCGCAAAAAAATACAAAGGCAGGCAAAAAGAGACGTGGTTTTGCGCCAAACGGTTGGTTTCGGCGCGGTTTTTGTTGTACAATAAAAGAAAAACGAGGTGAACTTATGAGTGATCGGGACAGGATCGAGTCGATAGACGATCAAATCGCCGCCCTTTACGTCGAGCGCATGGCGTTGATCAAACGTCAAGCGGAAGAAGAGCCGATCTCGGGTCAAGCGGATGAAAAGTCGGTCGTTTCCCGCGTGACCAAAGACGTCCCCGACGACATGGCGCGGTATCTCAAGCAGGTGTTCGACGGGGTGTTGGAGACGGGGCTTGCCTACCGCCGTAGTTTGACCCTGCCCGACTCGCCCTTGCGCGACAGGATACAGGGGGCGCTGTCGGCTGCCGACCGTACCTTCCCCGCTCGCGCGGTGGTCGCCTGCCAAGGGGTGGAAGGCGCTTATTCGGGCATCGCCGCCTCTCGCGTGTTCGCCATACCGCAGACGGTGTTTTTCAAGGATTTCGACGGGGTGTTTTCGGCGGTGGAAAAGGGCTTTTGCCGCTACGGCGTGCTGCCGATCGAAAACTCCGCCGTGGGCAGCGTCAATGCGGTCTACGACCTCATGAAAAAGCACCGCTTTTATATCGTGCGTTCGGTCAGATTGCAGGTCAGCCACCATCTGTTGGCAAAACCCGGCACGTCCTTGGACGAGATCACCGAGGTGTTCAGCCACGAGCAGGCGCTCAACCAATGTTCGGCGCTTTTGGCGAGTTTGCCCCAAGGGGTCAAGGTGACGGTCGCCACCAATACCGCGGTCGCCGCCAAGACGGTGGCGGAGAGCGATGGCAAAACGGCTTGTATCAGCAGCAGAGATTGCGCCGCCCTTTACGGGTTGAGTATCCTCAAAAGCAACGTGCAGGATCGAGACAACAATTTCACTCGCTTTATCGTCATCAGCAAGGATTTGACCATCTATCAAGGCGCCGACCGCATCTCCATCATGATGACCTTGCCCAACTACGCTGGCTCGCTCAATCGCACCCTCAACAAGTTTTCGACCTTGGGACTCAATCTCACCAAGTTAGAGAGCCGCCCCCTGCCCAACACGACGTTTGAGTTTATGTTCTATTTTGACTTCGAGGGACGCCCCGACGATCCCGCCGTTTTGTCTCTTTTGTCCGAGTTGGACTTGGGCTCGGAGGAGTTTGCATTCCTCGGCGCTTATCGGGAGATTTAGACTATCTTTACCGCATTACGTTGGCGAAAAGACGTATAGACAGACGACTATGACTATCGAACGACAGACTTTTGACAAATACGTGATCGACCCCGCCAAGTTGCGAGAGTACGGGTTTAGCCCTTCGGGGGACAAACTCGTCTACACCCGCCCTTTGCCCCAAGACGATATGATGATCGTCCTTACCTACCATGAGGGGATAGAGGGCAAGATATTGGACTTGACGATGGGTGAGGAGTATCTCGCCTACCGCGTGGACGATGCCACCGGTTACAGCGCGACCATTCGCCGAAAATATCTCGATCTATTGGAAGATATTCGGGACAAGTGCTGTCAAAACGTCTACTACCGTTCCCCTCAAGCGCGGCGGCTGATCGACTATATCCAAAGGACGTATGACGTAAGTCCCGAGTTTTTGTGGGACAAGTTCCCTTCGTTTGCGGCGTTTCGCGCGTCGAGCGGCAAGTGGTTTGCCTTGATGGGTACCGCCCCTATGGCAAAATTGACCCTTAAGGCAAACAGCGATGACAAGGCGGAAGTGCTCAACGTCAAGTTAGATCCCGCCGTGATACAATCCCTCGTCGCCAAGACCGGCTACTATCCCGCTTATCACATGAACAAAAAGAGTTGGGTCACCGTGATCTTGGACGACACCCTCTCGGACGAGGAACTCGAGACGCGCATCGGGGAGAGTTTCGCCCTAGTATAGTGGATAAAAGAATTATTAAATAAGTTGTTTTTTTGTATAAAGCACCCCCCAAAAAAAGGGGATCGTTATTCGATGATCAAAAGAGAAGCACCGACCTTGATAGTCGGTGCTTTTTGCGTTATGTTTGCCAGGAAAAACGAGATATGATACCGTGTATCACGCGATATGTACGCTCGCCCGATGGCGAAATGATATCGCTCCCTATCCGCTACATTCCGTAGGAATATATCGCATTCGGCTTGACCGAATATATCGCAAAACAGCCTCCTTGTCAAAAGGAGGCTGTGTTATTTCGCAAATCCCTTAGGGATTTATATCGCTTAGGCGTTGCGGAAGACGCCTAAAATCGGTGCTTAGTTCCAGCTCGTGCCGTTGTAGGTGTACGTTCTGCCCTTAGCCGCCGTAACCGAGCCGCCCATCAAGGTCAGAGCGGATTGACTTTCGGTATAGGTGATATTGAGGTAGAAGGTCACCGAGTGGATGCCCGAGCCGCGCGTGCCGTAGCCCTCTTTGCTGGACATACTGAACGAAGCGTTGCTGCCCGTGACGACCCTGCCGCCCGAGCCTTCGCCATAGACTTTGCCGGCTAAAGTACCCGTCACGTTGAGAGTACCGCCCGCCACGATCAATTTGGCTTCGCCTTTGCCCGAGGGGTAGTTGGTGACGGGTTTGTTGCTATCCGTCCAACCTCCGCCGTAGATGATGGCGCTGCCCGTCACGTTGAGGGTGCCGCCCGACTCCACGCGGACGGTGCTGCCGTTGAGCATCTTGAACTTTTTGCTCACGGTAAAGGTCCCGCTCTTGACGGTGATGGAGTATTGATAGGGAAGACCCAGTATCACCTTGTCCATACTGACGGTCACTTCGCTGATGATGGGGATACCCGTCTTGATATCCATGCTCAACGATCCGGTCTCCACGTTGCCGTACATCTTGATATCCACGGTGGTGGGATACTTGTTGGCAAAGTCCTTAGCCCCTGCCGACGCGCTGTAACCCTCGCTGAACTTGATGGTCATATAACCGCTGGTGAGGTTGAGCACGGCGCCCGAAGACGCGATGGCGGGCGCGTCCGTCTTGTTGTACTTGCTGTCCGCCCACATGACCGCGTGTCCGATGACTGTGGCGCCCGAACGAATGGTTTGCAACACTTGCACGTTGGGCATCTCGTAGATGGAGAAGGGGGCGATACCTTTGGCATTTTTGTAGCCGGTGATCAAAGTGCCCGATCCCTTTTCGTCCAAGTACATACCCACGGTACAAGTACCGCCCTGGAAGTCGCGCACCACGAAAGGCATCTTGAGGACGCCGCCCGATACCACCTCCAGTGCGCCGTCGCCCTTGACGTAGCCGTAGCAGTCCATGGTGCCGGTCACTTTGATGCTTGCGCCCTCGAGGACGTTGATCTGCGCGTAGTTGCCCGAGGTATGACCTTGGAACTTTTGTCCTTCGCAACTGACGACGCCGCCCACGTTGAGGGTACCGCTGACCGTCATCGTGCCGCTCTTGACGGTGAGCAAGCGTTTGAGATAGGTGCTCTCTTTGGCGATATCGATGTAATAGCCTTCGCTGCCGCCGTCGGTGGTGACGTTGTTGCTACTGCTGCCGTCGTAAGGCAGGGTCAACGTGCCCGCGATGGTCACGTTGCCCGACACGAAGGCGTCGCCGATGAGGATAAAGGTGCCCGTCTTGCCGCTGATCTCTTCCACCGTGTAGTAGGACGAGCCGCTAAGCACCGCCTTGATGGAGTAGGTCACCGTCTTCTCCGCGCCCGTGTAGTTGGTCGAGGCGGGCAGGGTGATGACAACGGTGTACACGCCGCCGTCACGACCCGAGATGTTCGTACCCGTTTCGCCCGTGGTGATGCACTCGTATTCCAAAACGGCGCCGTCGGTATTGTTGGAAGTCGCGCCGAACGCGCTGACGAAGGGGATGGCGTTGCCCGTAAAGGTGGCGGTCAATTCTTCGTTGGCACTAATCACGCCCGTCGCCTTATCGAGTACCACCTGCAGTCCCACTTGCGAGGGATAATCCACGTAGTTGATACTGTTGGGATTGTAATAGGCGTAATAGGTCGTCACGTCGCAGGTGGGGATCACGCTGCTGTTGACCCATCTCCAGGCGCTGCCCAAAGCAAAGCGATAGCTTTCCAACGTGTCGGTGGTATAGGTCTTACCGCCAAACGAAGGCAGGGTCGAGGGCAGGGTCGGAACGGCTTTGTTGACCACCAATTTCTTGGCGGCGCCCACCGACAAACTGTAGTTGGCTGCCGAGGACTTGGAGAGGTCCACGTTGAAGTTGTAGCCCGCGCTCGAGGCGTTGGCGCCTTTGGTGTAAGCGGTGGTGTAGCCCACGGTCACCGCCGACAAAGTATCGTCGTAGGCAAAGCCTTGGGCGGTGCAAGCGAAATCGGTAGGCACGTTGTCTCCGTAGGTGATGGCGTCGTGCGCCGATACGGTCAGGGTCAACGCCTTCTTGCCGACGGTCAGGGTGCCTTGGGTGTAGCTGATGGCGTAGTTGTCGCTCTCCAGTCCGCTCAAAGTCACCGCAAACGTGGTCGCGGCGGGAGAGGTCGTGTAGTCGCAGTCGACCGCGATCGAGCCGCCCAGTACCGAGGCGTTGTCGTCGTAGACGAAGCCCACGTAGCGGTAGGTCAAAGCGGGCATCGCGTCACCGTAGGTGATGGAAGGCACGGTGGCGGACACGGTCAAAGCCGCTTTGGTCACGGTCAGGGTACCGGTGACGAATTCGTAATGATAGTTGGCGGTATCCGCGGTAGCGGGGGTGATGGTGTGATCGCCCACGTTGCGCCAATCGCTCTCCAAGCCGTAGGTCACGTTTTGGACCTTGTCGCTGCCGTAGAGGTTGGTCGCTTGGAAGTTGTAGACAGGCGCCACGCCGTAGACGGCGGACACGTTGGTCGCTTTGACCGTGGCGGTACGCTTGCCCACCACCACGTTGGCTTTGGGCAGCGAGAAGGAGTAGTTGGCGTTGACGCCCGCGGTGGCGATGGCGTCGGAATAAGTGCCCGCGCCGTTGCCCACACGGTAGGTGGTGGACACCGACACGAAGTTGTTGTCCCAAGCGGTCAAGCCTTCTACAACGAGCAGGGCACGCAACTGCTCCCTGCCGATAGCGTCGCCGTAGGTCACGTCGATGCCGCTCGTTAAGGAGACGGTCAAGGTCTTGGGCGACACGGTCAAGGTCGCCGCTTTGACCGCGATCTCGTAGTTGGAGAGGGCGGTAAAGGTGGCGGTGATGTCGTAGCTGCCGACCCCCTTGCGTTGGGCGTAGGTGGTCGCCAAGGTGATGGCGGCGTTGTCCTCATCCTCGCCCAAGAAACGCTCGGCGGTGTAGGTCAAAGCCGGTACTTCGTCGCCGTAGGTCGCGGTCTTGTTAGCCAACGTCACGGTGGCGGCGCGTTTGGTGATGGTGACGACGTATTCCCCTTCGGTGGGAGTCTTGCCCTCTTGGGTGAGTTGATAGTACACGGTGTAGGTGCCCACGTTGACCCACCCTTCCAACGAGGTGAGGGTGTAGGTGCCTTCCTGCCCGTCGAGGGAGTAAGTCACGGTCACGCCGCTCTCGGCGGGAATGACCTCGCCGATGTGCAAAGTCGCGTCGTACTCGGCGATCACGTCGTTGGCGGTGTGCGCGATATTTTGGATGCTGATGACGATCACCAGATCGTACGACAGATCGTAGCAATCGGTCACGTCCTCCAAGGACACGTTGTAAATGTGGTAAGCGGTGGTCCAAGCGAATTGATCGCCCAACTCGCCGTCGTCCGATTGATACACGCCCACTTGACCCGAGGTGGTCTCCAATACGCCGCTCATCGAGTCGCCCGTGTACATATCGGTGATACCCTCGGACGTAAAGGTACGGCTGTAGGTAACGTCGTTGTTGTACGCCTTGGTACGGTCGAGCGCCAAAGTGATGGCGCGTTTGCCCACGGTGAGCAAGCCGTCCACCGTGCTGACGTCGTAGTTTTGAGCGACTTCGTCCTGTTGGACGGTGACGATCACTTGATAGGTGTCCACCACGCTGCCCACGCGGTAGGCGGTGGAGTAGGTCACAGTGAGTTGATCGCCGTTGACCACGTTGCCCGAGGTAAAGGCGTAGGTGCAAGCCGCCACGTTAAAGGCGTTGCCGTAGGTCACTCGGTAGTCGTCGGGCACGTCGATGGTGACCGCGCGGCGGGTCACGTCTACGGGAGCGGACAAAACGGTGAGGTTGTAGTTTTCACTGACTTCGTCGCCGTCCGCGGGGCTAGCCGAAATATGGGCTACACCCACGCCCACGCCCAACGTCACGCGGTAATCGGTGGAATAGAGTAGGTCAAACACATCTTGTCCGTACACGCCTTCCACCACGCTGTAATTCCAACTGCTCACGTCAAGCGTTTCACCGTAGATACGGCTGGCGCCCGACACTTGCAAAGTCGCTTCCCTCTTGCCCACGATGACGTTGGCGGTGGGGAGCGTATAGGTGTAGTTGGCATTGGGAGTCGCGGTGGTCACGATGGATTTGCGATAGGTACCCGCGGCGTCACCCACTTGATAGTCGCACGATACGACGATAAAAGCGGGATCTTTGTCGAGCATACCCTCTACCGACAGCAAGCTTTCCACTTTGCCGTCGGGGATGGCGTCGCCGTAAGTCACGTTGATATTGCCCGACAAGGAAACATTGATTGCTTTGGGCGTGACGTCGAAACGGTCGCCCACGTAGCTGAACGCAAAGTTGGAATAATAGTCCTCGTCTACTTTGACCGAGGCGGTATAAGTGCCCACGTCGTCGCCCGCTTGGTAGGGGGTGGTCAAAGTCACGTACTCGGCGGTCACCACGGTGCCGAAGGTGTCGCCCTCCACGACGTAACCCAAGGTGGGTTGATCGCCGTAGATCAAGTCGAGAGCGGTCGCATTGACCGTCAAGGGGGCTTTGCTGACCACGTAAGTCAACTGGTAGGGGGCGGGCTCGTAGTTTTCGCCGCGCGTAACGCGCACGTTAATGGTATAGGTGCCCACGTCCACCAACTGGGGCAATTCGGTCGAAAAGTCGTCCATAGACCCCACGCTGTACTCGGTCACACAGTCGTTGACGGTCACCGCCACCGTGTGGGGCGCGCCGTCGTATTGGTGGGTGAGGTCGTCGCCCGAAGGCAAACGCACGTTGCTGATCATACCTTTGATGATCTCGCAGTTGAGGTCGTAGGTGATGTCGTAACTCGAGGTCACGATGGACTTGTCGGTGTTTTTGGCGCTGACGTAGACCACCTTGATCGTGCCTTCGTCCGACGTGTAGGTCTTGCGGTCGCTGCCCGAGGTGACGTAGGACAACTCGATGGTGTCGCCCGCAAAGATCTTGTCGTTGCTCTCCCTATCCACGATCAAACTGGAACGGATCGCCGCGCCTGTGTAGCCGCGCGACTCGCGGTTGGTCACGGTGATGGGACGGGGTTTGACCTTGAGGTTGCCGTCCATGATGGTCACTTCGTAGTTGGCGGAAGACAACCCTTCGGCGGACAGACGGTAGACTTGGGCGGGCGAGCCGGGTTGATATCCGTCGGCGTGTACCAACATGTCGCTAAGATCCACCGCGCTCTCGTTGTCGTCGTAGACGAATCCGTCGTACGTGATCGACCACTCGGCGCTATCGGGGATGGGGTCGCCGTAGACGATCTCCAAGTCGCCGATGGTGGCGGTAAGGTGCGCTTTGTCTACTGTCACCTCGATGGGCGTAACACTGGATTGAGGCTCGAAGCCATTTGCCGAGGCGGTCAAGCGCAGGGCGAATTGATAGGTGCCCGCTTGCAGATTTTCCACTTTGACGGTGTCCTCTTTGACCTCGTCATCGCCCAACAACCAAGCGTATTCGTAGGTGATGCCCTCGCCGATCACTTCGGCTTGCTCAACGCGAAGATTGAGGTTGTCGCCGTAGGATAGGGACGTGCTGCCCCAATACATGGGCTCGGCTACGGGCGCTATCGACCAACGGGGACGGAAGGTCGCGTCCTTCTCAAACACGGTCGAGCGGGCTTCGTACTTGTCGCCGTCTTGGTCAAACCACCCGTCGAACACGTACCCCTCTTTGCTAAGAGCGGCCACGTCGGGTATGTACTCGTTGCGTTTGCCCGTGTAGGTGATGGGTTTGTCCCCGCCCACGAAGTTGACGGTCAAACTGACGTCCGCTCTGAGGTTGGCGGTGACGGTCTTGCCCGACACGATGTAGTCGAAGGTGTCGTTCCACCCCTCAAACAGCCAAGTCGTATTGGAATCGGTGCCGCCGTTGAGTCGGTCGAGCGCCCGCTCGAGTTCGGCGATAGGCTCGCTTGCCGCCTGCCCGTAGCCGACTTGTTGGGTGGAGATGACCTTGTCGTCCACGACAAAGTCCACCTTAAAGGTCTTGATCTCCCATTGCGCCCACAGATCGAAGGACAATTTGTTTTTGCTGCCCTTGACCTCTTCGGCATACTCTTCCACCAAGTCCGCTTCGTACGGCTCGTTGCCCTCTTGGTCAAACGTCCACCCCGCAAAATCGTAGCCCGTGCGGGTACGATTGGGAGTACGCGTGGTCTTGCTCCAAGTACGAGTGGTGGTTTCGTCCTCGTCGTAGTTGTTGTGATACACGACGCTGATCGTCACCTTGGTCGGCTCTTCCACCGGCTCTTCTTGGGTCGTCTCTTGGGGCTTATCCTTTTCGCCGCACGCCGACAAAGCGAACGTGAGCGCTAAGGTGAGTACCACCAATACTGCTATCCAAAATACTGATTTTTTCATGAGGTCTTCCTCCTAAACTACTGATTGACCGTTTGTTCGTACGAGTTGGCGTCGTACATGATAAAGCGGAAATCCCTTGTCCCCGCGGCAAGGGGCAAAAACTCGCCCTGCGCCGAGATGTTGGGATCCTCGCTGTTTTTCAACACGCTGAGATTGACTTGATAGGTGGTGGCAAGGGAAGCGTAGTCCCACAAGTGAGTGTCCACGAT
>CADBTQ010000052.1 GCA_902797685.1 uncultured Eubacteriales bacterium
ACGAAGCGCATAAAAAACAGGAAGCGAACTTAATCCCTTCCTGTTAAGCGCTTTTTTATTGAGTGTCCCAAATGGGGTTCACTTCAATCGTCGCCTTTTTTTACTCTTCGTAGTGATATACGGCTTAGCCGTGTTATATTCTGCCTGACGGCAGAGTGATATTGATTCGCTTCGCTCATAAGTGATATGTTGCCCGCATTGTTCAATGCAGGCAACTTTGTGGAAGCCGAATAGATCCACCTGGGGAGGATGAAATCGGCTCGTACAGCCGGTGAAATCCGCACGCTGTGCGGGTGAAATCCTCCTTTGTCTTGCTCGGGTTGCGGTGATTTATTATTTATATTTGCTAACATATGCGAAATGATATCAATCCCCATCCGCAACATCCCAAAGGGATATATCGCATTCGGCTTGCCGAATATATCGCAACACAGCCCCCATCATATGGAGGCTGTGTTATATCGCAAATTCCCTGGGGATTTATATCGCCACGGCGTTTCGGAAAACGCCGCATACTCGGGGCATCCTTTTGTGTACTGTGTACTACACCATCTACAAGGCGAAATCGGAGCCTTCCGATATCACCGCTTGGCGGTGGATATCATCACGATTGCAAATCGTGCATATCATCAGTCCCGTTGGACTGCATATCATCACGGCTTGCCGTGCATATCACCGACATCAGGCGGAATATCACTCTGCCATTAGGCAGAATATCACTTTTGCCTGGCAAAAATATAACTTGCAGTAACGTTCTCGTTACTGCACGATCTTTCCGTTTTCCACCCTTATCAAATTGTCGGCTTGGTAACCTTCCTCGAACTCGGTGCAGGTGAGTAGGGTTTGGATACCCTTGGTGGCGTCCAACAACGCTTTGCGCCTTCCTACGTCCAATTCGCTCAACACGTCGTCGAGCAAAAGGACGGGTTGTTCCCCGGTGTGACGTTCAAAATACTTGATTTCCGCCAATTTGAGAGACAGAGCCGCCGTTCGCTGTTGTCCTTGACTCCCAAATTGCTTGAGGTCTTTTCCTTGACTGACGACCGAAAAATCGTCTCTGTGGGGTCCCGTGACCGTGTAGCGGGTGTGGATTTCCTTGTCAAAACCCGCTTTGAGCCGATCGAGCAAGCGACGACGGGTCTCTTCCTCGCTCTCCCCCAATTCCTGCGTGAGGTAGCGGATAGTCAGGTCTTTGTCCTCTCCCGCGATCTTGCGGTGGAACTCGTCCGCGTACTCGGCGATGGTCGCCAAAAAGTCGGCTCTTAGGTGTACCAAGGTCGCCCCCTCTTTAGCGAGCTGCTCGTCCCAAACGGATAGTTGCTCCCTTTGGGGCTCGTCCGCCTTGAGTAGAGCGTTGCGCTCCTCCAATACCTTGTTGTATTTGCCTAAAGCGGCAAAATACGCGGGGTTTTGTTGGCAAAGGCTGATATTGATAAAGCGACGTCTTTCCTGCGGCTCGTCCTTGATGATCTTGAGTTCGTCGGGCGAAAAATATACGACGTTGAGCACCCCCATCAAGTCCGCCATGCGGCGTATGGGTTGATTGTCCACCGCCACCCGCTTGACGCCTCGAGCCGAGATGTGGTAGTCGATGCGATGGCTGCGGTAACGTTTGTCGACGAACACCGTGATATGCGCCGCGTCCTGCCCAAAGCGGATCATCTCCTTTTCTTTGGTCGTGCGAGGGCTCTTGCCCACCCCGCAACAATAGACCGACTCCATCAAGTTGGTTTTGCCCGCCGTGTTGAGCCCCTCGATCACGTTGAGAGAGGGACAAAAGGTCACGTCGGCTGAGGTATAGTTGCGAAAATCGGTCAAGGACACTTTGGTTATCTTCATGTCTACATTGTAAGCGTAAAACACTAAAAAAAGCAACAAAAACGCAAAAAATACTTTACTTACGATATTATTTATTTTATAATATATTTATATATTATAATCGCGCGTATTGCGCGCGCGAACGTAATGGAGGGAATATGGACAGTAAGGTACAAGTAGAGTACAATCAGGACCAGATACAGGTTTTGGAAGGGTTGGAGCCCGTACGGGTCAGACCCGGTATGTATATCGGTTCGACGGACGAGAGAGGATTGCACCACTTAGTCAGCGAGATCGTCGACAACTCCATCGACGAGGCGTTGGCGGGCTACTGCACCCATATCGACGTCGTGATCAACCACGACGGCTCGGTATCCGTCAGCGACAACGGCCGTGGTATTCCCACGGGTATTAAGGAAAAGGAAGGCGTGTCCGCCGTGGAATTGGTGCTCACCAAACTGCACGCGGGCGGCAAATTCGGCAACGGCGGTTACACCATCTCGGGCGGTCTGCACGGCGTGGGTATTTCGGTCGTCAACGCTTTGAGCGAATGGCTGGAAGTCGAGGTCAAGCAGTTGGGGCACGTGTTTTTCCAACGCTACCACAGAGGTCGTCCCGATTTTCCCCTCAAAATCGTCGGCGACACCGAGGAGACGGGTACCAAGGTCACCTTCTTCCCCGACTTCGAGATCTTCGAGACCATCGAGTTTAAGTACGAGACGCTACGTTCGAGATTGCGCGAATTGGCTTTCCTCAATAAGGGATTGGAGATCGATCTGATCGACCGCCGTCACAGCGAGGAGCGCAAGGACAGTTTTATCTACGAAGGGGGTATCGCCCACTTCGTGGAGGAACTCAACTTCATGCACGAGACCATGTTTCCCAAACCCTTGTATTTTGAGGAGTCTTTCAGTGAAAAGGGCAAGGGAGACGAGGTGCTGTCGGGCGAAGTGGAGATCGCTATGCAATACAACGAGACATACGGCGAGGTGTTGTACGCCTACGCCAACAATATCAACACCGAAGAGGGCGGCACCCACTTGGACGGCTTTAAGACCGCACTGACTCGTATCATCAACGATTACGGTCACAAAGAGGGCATTCTCAAGGATAACGACAAGTTGTCGGGCGACGACGTGAGAGAGGGCTTGGTGTGCGTGCTGAGCGTCAAATTGACCAATCCTCAATTCGAGGGGCAAACCAAGACCAAATTGGGCAACAGCGAGATGCGCACCGTGGTATCGAGAGTGTTGAGCGATCGTTTCGGCACCTATTTGGAAGAGAATCCCAAAGAGGCGAAGGAATTGATCCTGCGCTCCATCACCGCGCAAAAAGCGCGCGAAGCGGCTCGCCGCGCTCGTGAAGAAGCCCGCCGCAAATCCCCCTTGGACAGCGCCAAACTCCCCGGCAAACTCGCCGACTGTTCGGACAAAGACCCTTCCAAGTGCGAGATCTTTTTGGTCGAGGGCGATTCGGCAGGCGGTACCGCCAAATCGGGTCGCGATCGTCGTTTCCAAGCGATATTGCCTTTGCGCGGCAAGATCCTCAACGTGGAAAAGGTGCGTTTGCACAGAGCGCTCGAAAACGAAGAGATCAAGTCCATGATCACCGCGTTCGGCTGCGGCTTCGGCGAGGACTTCGACGAGAGCAAACTCCGCTACGACAAAATCATCTGTATGACCGATGCCGATGTGGACGGCTCGCATATCCGTATCCTCATGTTGACCTTCTTCTACAATTTCATGCGTCCCTTGATCGAAAAGGGGCACGTGTACATCGCGCAACCGCCCCTCTACAAGATCCAAAAGGGCAAACAGGAGCTGTACTTCTATGACGACGCGGCATTGGAAGAATACTATCAAGAAAACGGCCGCAAATCGGGCGATCTGCAACGCTACAAAGGTTTGGGCGAAATGAGCGAGGAGCAGTTGTGGCAAACCACCATGAACCCCGCCAGCCGTACCATGGTACAAGTCACGATGGAAGACGCGGTCAAGGCAAGCGAGATCTTTACCTTGTTGATGGGCGATCAACCCGAATTGCGCCGTCAATTTATCGAAGAAAACGCGACGATAGTCAAGGATTTGGACGTATAGAGGTGGCAATATGAGTAAAAAGAAAGAAGAATACGAAGAGATTATCGACAATACCAAGATCATCAAGGTGGACGTGGAACACGAGATGAAACACAGTTTCATCGCGTACGCCATGGCGGTCAACGTGTCCCGTGCCATCCCCGACGTCCGCGACGGTCTCAAACCCGTGCATCGCCGTATCCTGTACGCTATGAACGAGTTGGGCTTAGATTACGACAAGCCCACCCGTAAGTGCGCGCGTATCGTCGGTGACGTTTTGGGTAAATATCACCCCCACGGCGATAGCGCGGTGTATGACGCACTCGTCAGACTTGCCCAAAACTTTACCATTCGTTGCCCCTTGGTCTTCGGTCAGGGCAACTTCGGTTCGGTGGACGGCGACCCACCCGCGGCGCAACGTTATACCGAAGCCAAATTGAGCAAGATCGCGGCGGAGATGCTGAGAGATATCGACAAAAAGACGGTCGACTTTTATCCCAACTTCGACGATACCCTGATGCAACCCACCGTGTTGCCCGCTCGCTTCCCCAACTTGTTGGTCAACGGCGCGGACGGTATCGCCGTGGGTATGGCGACTTCTATCCCCCCGCACAACTTGGGCGAGGTCATCAACGCCACCGTGGCGGTATTGGACAATCCCGAAGCGACGGTGGACGACTTGATGCAATACGTTCCCTGCCCCGATTTCCCCACCGGCGGTATCATATTGGATATCGACAACATCAAGCAAGCTTATCGCACGGGTAGAGGCAGCTGCATCATCCGCGCCAAGAGCGAGATTGTGGAGTACGGCGGCAGAGAGCATATCATCGTGCGCGAGTTGCCCTACCAAGTCAACAAAGCCAACCTCATCAAGACCATCGTGGATCTGGTCAAGAGCAAAAAGGTGGAAGGCGTGTCCGACATCAACGACGAATCCGACCGCAAAGGTATGCGCTTGGTGATCGACGTGTCCAAAGATTTCAACGCCAAAGTGGTGCTCAACACCTTGTATAAGCATTGCAACCTGCAAGTGGGTTACAGCATGATCTTCCTGGCGTTGGATCAAGGCTATCCCAAGATCATGAACCTCAAACAGATCTTGGTCGCCTATATCAACCACCAACGCGAAGTGGTGGAGCGCCGCACCCGCTTTGATTTGGAAAAAGCCCTCGACAGAGAGCATATCCTCAAAGGTTTGGTCATCGCCCAACACAACATCGACGAAGTGGTGGCGCTGATCCGCGGCAGTAAGGACAAATTGGATGCCCAAACCAAGTTGATGGAGCGCTTTGAATTGAGCGACAAGCAAGCCAACGCCATCCTCGAATTGCGCTTGCAGCGTTTGACCGCTTTGGAAGTGGACAAGTTGGAAGAGGAATTGGCGGAATTGGAAAAAGCCATCGCCGACTATCGCGACATCCTCGCCAACCCCGCGCGTATCGACGCGATCATCCGCGAAGAGTTGTTGGAAGTGGAAAACAAGTATTCCACCGCTCGCCGCAGCGAGTTGTCTTTGGAGCGCCACAATATCGACGAAGAGGACTTGATCGACAAAGAGGAGATCGTCATCTCGGTCACCAGTGAAAACTATATCAAGCGCTATCCCATGGACGAGTACAAGAGCCAGCACCGCGGCGGTATCGGCGTGACGGCGCACAAGACCAAGGACACCGACAAGGTGGAGAAATTGTACGTGGCGTCTACGCACGACAACATCTTCTTCTTTACCGACTTCGGTAAGGTGTACGTCGCCAAGGGTTACGAGATCCCCGAAGCCAGCCGTGCCGGCAAGGGGCGCACCATCAACAACATCCTCGAAGTGGATCAAGGGGAAAAGGTCACGACCATCCTGCGTATCACCGAGGAGCAAGCCGAAAATCGCGGCGGGTACTTGGTGATGGCTACCCGCAACGGCAAGATCAAAAAGACCCCCGTGGAGGAGTTCTTCTCCATCCGTACTTCGGGTAAGATCGCCATCAAGATGGACGACGACGATCATCTGGTATCCGCTTGCTTCGCGCAAGACGGGGATCAACTGTTGATGGCGTCCTCATTGGGCAAGTGTATCCGTTTCTCCGCAGACGCTGTCCGTCCCATGAGCCGTATGGCGTACGGCGTGCGTTCGATGAGCATCGAGGGGGACGACTACATCGTGAGTATGAACAAGATCGAAGAGGGCAAGGAAGTGATGACCGTGACCACTTTGGGCTACGGCAAGCGTACCTCTTTGGACGAGTTCCGTCTGCAAGGGCGTGCCGGTAAGGGCGTCATGGCGGGCAAATTCAACGACAAGACGGGTCGTATCGTCGACCTCAAATTGGTGGACGAGGACAGCGACATCCTGCTCATCACCGACAAGGGCGTGATCATCCGCACCCATGTCAGCGAGATCAGCAAGATCGGGCGTATCGGTCAGGGCGTGCGCATCATGAAGACGGGCGTGGGCAAGGTGGTCGCCATCGCGCTGGCGCCCTACTACGAGGAGCCCGAAGATCTTGACGAAGGGGAAGACAACGAGACCCCCGAGGGCGAGATCGAGCAAGCCGAAGAGTTGGGCGAGGAGCAAGAGGAGCAACCCGCCCTCCAAAGCGAGGAAGAAGACCTCTAATGAAAGATAGGCACGGTTTTGCCGTGCCTATTTTTGTACCCAATCGACTAAGCGAAAAGGAGAACGCTATGAAAAGGATCGCTATCGTAATCGTTGCCATCATGCTGTGCACGGTGTGCTTGACCGCCTGTCGAAAGGACGAGCAAAAGACCTATCCCGCCGAGTACAAAAAGACGGACGGCACCAAAGCCGTCGTGATCGTGCCGGGTATACTTGCCAGCGGTATGTACGACGCCGAGACCAAAGAGCCCGTGTGGGACCCCTTGGCGACCGACGACGTGGATATGTTGGAGTTTTTGGGGGTGTACTTGGAGGAAGGAGAGGAGTTTAATCCCCTCGCTTTGCCCTCGGTAAGTAAGATCATCGAAAACGAGTTTTTGGAAGTGTTGAGCATGGCGAGCGCCCTGTTCAGTATGAAAGAAGGCAATTTGCTCGACCGTATCGGCTGCGACGAGGAAGGCGAGTCCAAGTACGACGTGGTGGGCGTAGACTGGTTTGACGAGGAGTTTGACGGTCATATCCGCTACGGTGCGCTCAACTCTTGCCGGCAGCTTGTGGAAGGACTGCAACAGTTGGTCGGGGACGAGTACGAAGTGGTGATGTACAACTACAACTGGACCCAAGACAACCGCAAAGCGGTGGAAGGGCTGACCAAATTGATGAACGATCACAACTACACCGAGTCCATTTTGATCGCCCACTCGATGGGCGGACTGGTCTCCACCGGCTACTTGGCGGCGTCGGTGGACAACCGAGCGCGGATAGATAAGTTTATCTCCATCGGCACGCCCTTCTACGGGTCGTTTATGGCGACCGAGATCTACGAGGATCCCTACGTGTGGAAAGGGATGATCGACGGGGCTTTGAATAACTATGCCGACACCCTCAAATCCTTGCACCTTTACGATATGCTCAACGACAATTTGTCCAAAATGTACGACGAATTGATCATTCCCACCCTCTTCAATATGACCTCGATCTACCAGCTTTTGCCCACCGCCGACTTGGTGAGTTTGGCAAAGAACGAGGGCATAGATTGCTTTGTGTCAGACGGTACCGCCATCTCGGCGGAAGGGCTATATCCTTGGTATTGCACGAGAAATTGGTCTACGACCCATCCTTTGTGCGAGGCGGAAGAAGTGGCTTCGTACCCCACTCGGACGGCGATGAAGACCCTGCCTTCTTACCGTGACAGCCTGTATGCGGAGACCAACTCGGGCAAGGTGTTCGGCGCGGATCTGGTGGACACCTACTATATCGCGGGACGCGGCGTGGGCACGGTCAGCGGTATGGTGATCGACGGAGAGAAAAAGTCGTCCGTTACGACCCTTGACGGAGACGGCACGGTGCCTTTGCTGTCCGCTGCCCGCGGCAAAGCGGAGGACAACGACCACGTTTACTACGTCGAGGGGGTGGCCCATATTCCTTTGGGTTGCTGGTGGCAAGGCGAATTGGTGGAGATACTGACCAAGATCCTCACGGGAGATAGCGAGTAATATTTTGTGCGCGCACACGCGCACAAAAGAGTGATATTCATGCTACGCATGAGTTATATTTGTTCCGCTGTAACAAGTTATATTCACGCTCCGCGTGAGTGATATTTGCCCTTTGGGCAAGTTAAGGTAAAAAAAGAGATGGTTGGGGTACAGGTCTTATCGAAAGTACGTCCACCATCTTTTTTGCATCCATCACTTGCGCCTTGGGCGCAAATATCACTCGCACCTCGTGCGAATATCACTGCGCGAAGCCGCAATATCACTCACGCTTTGCGTGAATATCACTTGCCCGTAGGGCAAACAAAAAGCCTCGCAATCAAGCGAGGCGTTTGTCTTAGTCGCGGCCACCCACGTTGCCTTTGAAGGGCAACAAAGCCATTTGACGAGCGCGTTTGATCGCGTTGGTCACGGCGCGTTGGTGTTTGGCACAGGTACCGGTCGAACGGCGAGGAGCGATCTTGCCGTTTTCGGAAACGAACTTTCTCAATTTGGCAACGTCGGTGTAGTCGACGGTGTCTTTCTTTTCCACGCAGAAAATACAAACCTTCTTTTTGGCGGGTTTGCGAGCGGGACGTTTTGCAGTCTTTTCTTCCAATTTCTTTTCCATAATATTACCTCACAAAATTAGAACGGGAGCCCGTCGTCCACGGGTTTCATCTCGCGGATCTGGGGTTGAGCAGGGGAAGAAGGATCCTCTTCGCCTTGCTTGGTCGTCAAAAATTGGACTTCGTCCGCAATGATCTCGGTGACGTAACGTTTGTTGCCGTCGTTGCCGTCGTAGGAGCGGTTTTGGATGCTACCGCTGATCGCGACCTTGCTGCCTTTTTTGAGGAAGCGTTGGCAATTTTCGGCTTGGGCACGCCAAGCGATCACGTTGAAGAAGTCGGTCTCGTTGCGCCCGTAGGAGCGGGACACTGCCACAGTAAAACGGCAAACCGACAAGTCGGAAGCGGTCTTGCTGCTCTCGGGGTCTTTGGTCAGGTTGCCAATCAAAATAACGCGGTTCATACCTTACCTCCTTACTCCTCCACTGCGGTAACGAGTTCACGCACGATGGCTTCGTTGTTACGCATTTGACGTTCCAACTCGGCGATCAAGCTGCCGTCGCACTCAAAGCTCATCTTGACGTAGAAGCCTTCGTACTTGTAAGCGCCGTTGACGTTGATGCGATAAGCGTATTTGCGCAAACCCCATTTGTCCAAAGCGGTCACCTTACCACCGTTTTGCTCGATCAAGTTTGTGAACTTCGTGACGATCTCGTTCTTTTTGTCTTCATCCACGTCTACGTCGATGATGTACAACAAATCATACTTGTTCATTTTACTACCTCCTTTTGGTCTATTGGCCCTCTTATGAGAGCAAGGATTGCTTTTCGCAATGCACTTGGTATTATAAAGTATATATATGGGATTTGTAAAGCGTTTTTTTGCGCGCGATACAAAATATAGTACGCGCCCCAAGTCAGCCCAAACGCGGGGGAAAGAGGGAGTGAAAAAAATGTCAAAAACCCCCCTCAAATCGTTTGACAATCCCCCCTTCCTATGGGTACAATCTTAGTATCAAAACCGAATACTTTCCCGCCAATATAATTCCGGTAAGATGGTCCGCAAGTTTCTACCGCTTCGCCACAAAGAAGCGACTATTGGAAAGAGGGGGAACTTTTGGGTTTTCCCGGATACGTTGGCAGGAGCAATCCTGCTTTTTGTTTGTACGATATGGAATTACTCGAACGCAACATTACCCAATACGGACAGGTGATCGGCACCCAAGTCCTCAAAGTGGACGGATTCCTCAACCACAAATTGGATATCCGTCTGCTCACGCAAATGGGTAAAGACGTATACGAGCATTTTGCAAACTGCGACGTCAACAAGATTGTAACCATCGAAGCCTCGGGCATAGGTTACGCGGTGCTGACTGCGCAGTTTTTTGATTGTCCCGTAGTATATGCCAAAAAGAGAGGGGCGAGCAACCAATCGGACGGGGTGTACACCGCCAAAGTCCACTCGTTTACCCACGGGGACGACAACGTGGTCGCCATCGACCGCCGTTACGTGGGCAAAGGCGACAGGGTGCTTATTCTGGACGACTTTTTGGCACACGGAGAGGCGGTGAGAGGGTTACTTTCCATCTGCGAGCAAGCGGGCGCTACCGTGGTGGGCGTGGCTTGCGCCATCGAAAAGGGCTTTCAGGGGGGCGGCGACAGCCTGCGCCGAGACGGCGTCAACCTCTACAGCCAAGCCATCGTGGACCGCATGGACGAACACGAGATCGTGTTCCGTCCCCAAAATTAGCAACCAATACAGCCTCGGGTGGGGCTGAACCAAGTATTTAGGAGGAATATATGAAAAAAACACTTTTGACCGTTTTGTCCGTAGTGATCGCCGTCGCCGTGATCGCCACCATGCTGACTGTGTTTGCGGGTTGTGACAACAAGCAGGACAATTCTACTCCCGTCGAATTGAAATCGCTCAACCTCAACGGGACCAAGACCGACTTGTCTTTGGTCGGCGCCGCCGATTTCGGCACTCCCGTTGACAAAGCCAACCTCAAGGTCGGTTTGATCTGCTTGCATGACAAAAACTCTACTTATGACAAAAACTTCATCGACGCCATGGAAGACGTGCAAGCCGAACTCGGTTTGACGTCCGACCAAGTGGTGATCGTGACCGGTATCCCCGAGGGCGAGGCTTGCTACACCCAAGCTTGCACCCTTGCCGAAGCGGGTTGCAACCTCATTATCGCCGACAGCTTTGGTCATGAAGAATATTTGATCAAAGCCGCCAAAGAGTACCCCAACGTGCGCTTCTGCCACGCCACCGGTACCAACGCTCATACCGAAAACCTGCCCAACTTCCACAACGCTTTCGCGTCCATCTACGAAGGCCGTTACTTGGCGGGTGTCGCCGCGGGTCTCAAACTCAAACAAATGATCGACACCGGCGCTACTATCAAAGGTAAAGTCGTGACCGCCGAAAACGCCAAAGTGGGTTACGTCGGCGCTTACACCTATGCCGAGGTGATGAGCGGTTACACTTCTTGGTTCTTGGGCGTGCGCTCCATCGTTCCCACCGCCACCATGGAAGTCACCTTCACGGGTAGCTGGTACGATATGCCCGCCGAAAACGCCGCCGCTTTGACCTTGATCAACCGCGGTTGCGTGCTGATCAGCCAACATGCCGACTCCATGGGTGCTCCCAACGCTTGCGAAGCGAACGGCGTTCCCAACGTGTCCTACAACGGTTCTACCGAGGACGCTTGCCCCACTACCTTCATCGTTTCCAGCCGTATCAATTGGGCTCCCTACTACAAGTATGCTATCAACTGCGTCTTGGCGGGCAAAGCCATCGCTACCGATTGGGTGGGCACCCTCGCCACCGGTTCGGTCGAATTGACCAAACTGGGCGACCAAGCCGCTCCCGCCGGAACGCAAGCCGCATTGGAAACCGTCAAAGCGCAACTCGAAGCCGGCACCCTCAAGGTGTTTGACACCAACAAATTCACCGTCAAAGGCAGCAAACTGACCGAGTGCGCCGCCGACGTGGACAGCGATGAAAACTTCGAGCACGAGACCAACGCCATCGTCAACGGTTTCTTCCTCGAGTCCGTGGGTCGTTCGGCTCCCTACTTCGACGTGGAGATCGACGGCATCACCTTGTTGGATACCGCTTATTGATCGATCACTCAATTTGATACGCCCCGAGTCAAAAATCGGGGCGTACTCAATGGCAAAGGGACTAACCGTTAGCGATTAGTCCCTCTCCCATTTTTGTAAACCGACTTGATTATGGAACACACCAACGCTATCGAATTGGTTGGCATCACCAAAGCCTTTGGGACCAAGGTGGTCGCCAACAAAAACGTGAGTATGGAACTCCGTCAAGGAGAGATCTTGGCGCTACTGGGGGAAAACGGCAGCGGCAAGACCACCTTGATGAATATGATCGCGGGCATTTATACCCCCGACCAAGGTAAGATCTACGTACGCGGGCAGGAAGTAACCATCAAATCCCCCATAGACGCTTATTCTTACCACATCGGTATGATCCATCAACACTTTAAGTTGGTGGACCTCTTTACCGCCGCCGACAACATCATCTTGGGCGAGCATTTTCATGCCGAACCTTCGGACGGGCAAAACAAAGGCGCCGCCTTCTTTAAGCGGGCGGGTAAACGCCTTGCGTTTGGTTGGCTCAAACACAACCGCGTCAAACAGTTGCAAACCATCGTGGATCAGTACGGTTTTAATATCGACTTATCCCGCAAAATATACGATATGTCGGTCAGCGAAAAGCAGACCGTAGAGATCATCAAAGCCCTCTATCGCGGGGCGGAGATATTGATACTGGACGAGCCCACCGCCGTGTTGACCCCGCAAGAGATCGACAAGCTCTTTGCGGTGCTTCGTCGCATGCGCCAAGACGGCAAGTCCATCATCATCATCACCCACAAGCTCAACGAGGTGATGGCGATCTCGGACAGAGTGTGCGTACTCCGCAAAGGGGAACACATCGCCACCGTGGAGACGGCTGCCACCACCGAAAAAGAATTGACCGATATGATGGTGGGTCAAAAGATCGACCTCGCCATCGAGCGCAAAGAGCCCGTCAATCCCAAACCCCGTCTGATCATCAAGGATATGACCGCTCTCAACAAAGAGGGACGCTTGGCTTTGGACCACGTGTCTTTCGAGATCAACGGGGGCGAGATACTGGGTATCGCGGGCATTTCGGGCAACGGGCAAAGAGAACTGTTGGAAGGCATCGCGGGTCTGCAACCTTTGGTCGAAGGGGAAGCCATTTTCAACAACCCCAAAGAAAACAAACCCGTCACCTTTTTCCACAAGGACCTCAAACAGATCAAGCGGATGGCGGAAGAGGGCTTTTTCCACTATCCCGACGGCACTCGCGTCAGTTTGAAGGGATTCAAAAACAAAGAGATCGTCAAGTTGGTAAACGACGAAAAGATCCTCTTTTACGAGGACGAGGTGATCGACCTCAAACAAAAGACTCCTCGCGAAATACAGGAATTGGGCATCAAGTTGTCCTTCGTGCCCGAGGACAGGCTCAGCATGGGCTTGGTGGGCAACATGAGTATCGTGGACAATATGATGCTAAGAGGTTACCGCAAGGGCAGATCCATCTTCCTCAATCGTCGCCGTCCCAAACAGCTGGCGGACACCATCATTAAGGATCTGGAAGTGGTGACGCCAAGCGATATGACCCCCGTAAGACGCCTTTCGGGCGGCAACGTCCAAAAAATACTGGTGGGGCGCGAGATCTCCTCTTCGCCCAAGGTGTTGATGGCGGCGTATCCCGTGAGAGGTCTCGATATCAATTCCTCGTACACCATCTACAACCTGCTCAACGCCCAAAAGGAAAAGAACGTCGCCGTCATTTTCGTCGGCGAGGACTTGGACGTGTTGTTGGCGCTGTGCGATCGCATCTTGGTGCTGTGCGGCGGCAAGGTGTCGGGCGTGGTGGACGCGCGCAAGGTGACCAAGGAGGAGATCGGGTTGCTTATGACTACCGTCCCCGAAGAGGTCCAAGTCTATCGCTACGAGCAAGAGCAAGACAAGGAGGAGGTGCCACATGACTAAACACGTACACGAGCCGCTCGTTCACCTGTCTCGACGACTCAACGTCAGCCAAAAATACGCTTGGGCGATCCGTATCGGCGCCTTCGTGCTGTCTATGTTGGCTTGCGCTCTCATCACGATGATCATTGCGCCCGAGGTCGGCTTCGGCGCCTTCTTTACCCACTTGTTCGAGGGTACGTTCGGCAAGCCTCGGTTGACTTGGACGTTGTTCCGCGACGTGGCGATCCTGTTGTTGTTGGCGTTGGCGGTCACCCCCTGCTTTAAGATGAAGTATTGGAACATCGGCGGAGAGGGGCAAGCCTTGATGGGCTGTATCGGTGCGGCGCTGATCGTCAAGACCTTGTCGGGGACTATGCCTTTGATCGTCGTCGCCCTGATCGCGTTGGTAGTCGCTATCGGCTTCGGCGCGGTGTGGGCGGTCGTGCCCGCCCTGTTTAAGGCAAAGTGGAACACCAACGAGACCTTGTTGACCTTGATGTTTAACTACATTGCGGGCTGTATCGGCGCCTTTTTGGTCAAAAAACTTAATCCCCGTACCACGGGCAGTATGTCCTTCCTCAAAACGCTGGGGGATTTTGGCAAGATCGGCGACAATCAATTCGCATTGATCATCATTATCGTGGCGGTCATCACCGTGCTGATGGCGGTTTACCTCAAATACAGCAAACACGGCTACGAGATCGCCGTCGTGGGCGAAAGTCCTCGCACCGCGCGCTACGTGGGTATCCACAACAAAGTGGTCGTCATTCGCACCCTCGTGCTGTGCGGCGTGTTGTGCGGTATCGCAGGATTTTTGATCGTGGTGCTCAAAGACCAATCTTTCAAAGCCGAGTCGGCGACCGATACCACCATGGGCGGTCTTGGTTTTACGGCGGTCTTGGTCAGTTGGTTGGCTCATTTCAACCCGTGGGCAATGGTGCTCACTTCGTTTTTGGTCGTGTTTATCACCACAGGTTGCGCGCACGTGTCCTCGTTCGGCGGGTTGCGTAGCGCCACTTATCCATCGGTCATGGCGGGTATTTTCTTCTTCTTTATCATCGCGACCGAGTTCTTTATCAATTTTAAGATCACTTTCCGCAAGCGGGGAGAGATCCCGAGAGAGCCGGACGATTTGCCGCCCGAACCTAAGACAAAAGTCGAGGCGGCGACTGCGGCTAACGCCAACGCATAAGGAGGGAAGGGTATGTCTATCTTTTTGGCAATGATTCAAGAGGCGATTCACTACGGCATGGTCTTCCTGTTTGGCTCGACGGGCGAAACCTTGATCGAAAAATCGGGACACCTCAACTTGGGTGTGCCCGGTATCATGTGTCTGGGCGCTGTCGGCGGTGGTTTGGGCGCTCATTGGGCGCACCAAGCGGGCGCCGGCGCCGCGGGGATCATGGTCGTATCTTTGTTGATGACCATATTACTTGCGGGTGCGGGCGGTCTGTTGTACGGGCTGTTTACCATCACCATGCGCTGCAACCAAAACGTGACGGGACTTACCCTCACCACCTTTGGTGCGGGCGTGTTGGGTTTTTGGGGTACCCAAATGAGCAACAAGGGTATTACTTTTACCGAGCCGAGCCGTATTGCGTTTACGTCTCCTCTCTTTTTCAGTGGGGAAGTGCCCGACAACTGGTTTTGCCAACTGTTTTTGTCCTATGGGTTTTTGGTGTATTTCGCTATCCTGATCGCCATTATCGCGGCGGTCGTGCTTAAACACACCCGCGTGGGATTGTCGCTGCGCGCCGTGGGCGAAAACCCCGCCGCTGCCGACGCCGCGGGTATCAACGTGATCAAGTACAAATATATTTCGTGCGTGGTGGGCGCGGCGATCGCCGGTATCGGCGGCACATTCTTTTTGATGGACGCTTCGCGCGGTACGCCCGAGTACATCATCGACGCCATGGGATGGTTGGCGGTGGCATTGGTCATCTTTTCGCTATGGCGGCCCGCTATCGGCATCGCCGGCTCCATCGTTTTCGGTTTTTTGTACCGCTTGCCCTACAACATCAGCGCTTTGACCGTAGTGACGTTGGCGGACAAAGAGTTGATCAAAATGATCCCCTACGCCGTGACCGCTTTGGTGTTGATCGTCATCTCCTTCTTCAACAAGCGAGAGACCCAACCCCCCGCGTCGTTAGGCGTGCCCTACTTCCGCGAGGATCGGTAGCGCCGGTATCAAAAACGCCGTTCGGTATCTGCCGAGCGGCGTTTTGTTATACGAAAAACACCCGCACGAAGCGGGCGTTTTGCAATATGGTTTTTATTCGACGATACGGATGCGACCTTGTCCGTAGGGGTTGGCGTATTGCTCGCCGATCACACCGCTCAACTCGACTTGGATGTAATCGATCAAGGCTTGATAATCCAAAGAGAGGGAGGATTGCAAGAGGGTGGCGCCGAGGAAAGCGGTGTTGCCGTCCCCCGCGTCCAGCAGTATATAGCTCGAACTCGCCACCGTATAGGTCTTGTCGGGGTCTAAGGGTACGCCCGCGACCTTAACGTTTTGCACCCGTCTTTGCCCCTCTATGTCCGCCAAAGCGCCGCTTTCGTCACGCAGACAGGGGGTGGGGATGGAGATATCGATTTCGTAACTCAATCCCGACGTCTGCAAAAAACCGCCGAACTGTCCGGGAGTGGTCGCCGAACACCACTCCAGAGCGTCCAGTATCTGCTGCCCCGTGGCTTGTATCATGCAGACGGTGTTGCCAAAGGGTAGCACGCTGAGTACGTCGCCGTAGGTGATGTCCCCTTTGTTCACGCTGACCCGCACGCCGCCCCCGTTGATAAAGGCGATATCCGCTTGCGCTTTGGCGCGGATAGCGTCCGCGCACAAGTCGCCCAAATTGGTCTCCATACGGCGCACGATGCGCAAAGGATTGCCGCTTTCGTCCAAGGCGGTAGGATCGTTGATGGTGAGGTCGTAGGGCGAGGTGGCGATCACTTGGGCGAGTCGCTTGTCAAAAGCGGTTTTCGCGTCCAGGATAGCGTCCGAGACTTCGCCGTGTAGCCCCAACAAAAGGGGCGCGCTCTCCTTGTTGCGCCAAGTCCAAATGTTGGTGTCGCCGATCCCCTCTTTGGTGACGAAACTGTACCCGATGTTGGCCATCTTGGTGCCGCACGCCGAGCGCACGACGGGGACGCCGTCTTTGTTGTTGACCACCGTTTGCTCGGCGTCGTGACTGTGCCCGTCCAACAATACGTCGATGCCGTTGGTGTGCTCGATCACGTCCGAATACCGCCAGGGCGCCAACGCGTCCTCGTTGCCCAAGTGGGCGAGCAGATAGACGTAGTCCGCTCCCTCGGCACGGGCGCCGTCCACCGCGGACTGCACGGCGTCGTACAGTTTTTGACCGCTTTGGTCTTGCATAAAGCCGTAGATCAACTCGCCCGACTCGTCCTTAAAATAAGACGGGGTGGAACTGGTGAGCGTTTCGGGCGTGGTCACGCCCACGAAGCCGATCTTGATCCCCGCCGCCTCTTTGATGACGTAAGGGTCTAACAACAATTCCCCTTGTTTGTTAAAATTGCAGCTGATATAGGGGAAGTCGGCTTTGTCCGCGAGGTCCAAAAACCGCTCCACCGTGTAGTCGAACTCGTGATTGCCGGGGATGGCGACGTCGTAGCGCAGGACGTTCATCAAGTCGATGATGGCGTCCCCTTGGCTGATGGTACCGATGGGCTCCCCTTGGACGGCGTCCCCGTCGTCCACCAAAACGGTGGCGTATCCTTGCGCTTCGTACGAGGCGCGTACCGCCGCCAGTCCTTCGTAGCCAAAGCCCTGATCCACTCCGCAATGCACGTCGCTCGTGTACAGGATAAGCACTTTGTCCTTGACTGTCGTCTCCGACTCGCTTGCGGGTGCGTTATTCTTGGCGCAGGCGACTAAGGAGAAAGTCAAAACGATCGCCAAAACGACGGCGATCGCTATGGTTGTCGGGTAAACTTTGCGTGATCTCGTCTTCATAGCGTCCTCTCATCAATGGTTTAAGTTGCTGTCGCAACAACAGTATAGCACAAACGCGCGCATTTTCTCCAGCGATTTGCCCTAACGAACGGAACGATCGAACAGGCGGCTCCGCAGTGCAACATCACTCGCGCAGCGAATATAACTGCAAAGCAATATAACTCGCCATAGGCGAATATAACTAAAAGAAGCCTGATTTGTTCATCGAATCAGGCTTCTTTTGGTGGTCTATTGCCCAGAGCGAAGCGATGGCGCAACCCCACCGGGATTCGTAAGGGAGGACGACCGAAGGGAGCGCGACCG
>CADBTQ010000053.1 GCA_902797685.1 uncultured Eubacteriales bacterium
ACACCGCATGGAGGCGAACCTGCGGCCAATTAAAAATTGAATATCATTCAAATATGTACTCGTAGCTCAGTTGGATAGAGCGTCAGACTCCGACTCTGAAGGCCGCAGGTTCGACTCCTGTCGGGTACACCACCGCAATCCTACCCAATCCGTAGGATTGTTTTTTATGTGAAGTCCGTGCTCGCACGTGGCACAAAACGGGCATAAAAAGAAGTGCATAGCTCGGGTAGGATGGCGGTGGTGATACAGCCCAACGCAGTGGACGGGAGGGCAGGCGAGTGCTGCCACTCCGCCCGTCGTCTTGCCTGCGCCTATCGTGGCAAGCGCCGTGTGAAAAAGACGAATACAAAAAGGAGATGGTCGCGGACCATCTCGTCTTTTGCGTATTGGCGCTTTCGGTCAATCGGAAGGCGTCGTTTCCTCCGTCGGTTGGGAGACGGTATCTTGCGGCTCGCCGTTTTCGCCTGCGCCTTCTTGGACGTCGCCCGCGTTGTGGACGGGCGCTTCTTCGGGCAAGTCGTCGGGCTCGACGGCAAACAGCGACAAGCGGTAGCGCTCGATCTTATGCTTGCGGTTGCGGACGAAAAAGCGGATCATCAACACGAGCAGGATCACGTCCAAAATCGCCAGCGCCAACGCAATCAGCATAAAGAGTTCGTTGACTTGGATCAGTTCGGGTGAGAGGGAAAAATCATACAATCCGTGCAATGCCCAAGGGAGCAAAATGGCGACGGCGTGATATTTCTTGTTGCCGGTATACAGGCTCTTGCCGTAAAACCAACCCATGATAAAAGCGTATCCCACGTGTCCCATCGTGAAGCCGCGCACCAGCATGGTGGCAGCGTTCGCGCCGATAGCGTAAGGAATATCTTCGAACAAACCGAACGCCGTGCCGATGACGATCATCAAAGCCACCAGATCGCTCCAGGAATAGGGGCCCTTTTTGTGTTTGAGGAGTAGGCGGAAAGACGCGTATTTGATGATCTCTTCGACGAAAGCGAGCACTACGAAATTGTAGACTGCCTTGTAAGCCAAAACGGGTATATCCTTGAAGAAAGAGTATTTGAGAATGGCGGTCAATAAGTACAATATACCCGACAGCAACAAAATAGGCAACGCGTCAATGATGCCGCTTGCCAGTGCCCGCGTGCACGCTTTTTTGTAGAGGGGGTTGTCCTTACGCCGCTTGTACATCCATACGATGATCAAAGTGGATGGAACGATGCTGAGTAAAAAGATCAAGATAGACAGCCACATATCGTTACTCCTTTTTGTCCTCTCTTCGGGCAAGTCCTTTGACGTGCTTGTCCTCTTCGCTCATCGCCGCAAATCGCTCGTCGAATTCGTAGCCCAACACGCCGATCAGATGGCGTAATTCGTCGGTGTCGACCTTGCCGTCTTGATACAGTAGGTACAACGAGCCCAATATGTCCTCGTCGGTCATGCCGCCTAAGCGCATTTGGTCAAATACTGCTTTTACTTCCTTTTTGGTCATGTCGATCTCCTGTCGGAAGGGCGGATCCCCTCTTCGTTGGTATTGGCTACATTATACCACGTTTTGGCGGTTTGTTCAATCGTCATCGTCCAAAAGTTCGTACACGATCACCTCGTCTTCGGTGGGGAAGGGCTCTGCCTCGCGTCGAGGAGCGCGGGACGCTTTTCCCCGTTTTTTCGCGGGGACGTGCCTTATACAGATCGACAATATCCACAGTGCGGACAATACGGCAAAAGCGATGGCGATCCCCTTGCCCCAACCTTTGAGGATACACGCCGCAAGGACGGAAGCGAACAGCACCCCGACGCCGGCAAAGCTTTTGGCTAATTCTTTTGGACTGATATTCATTTCTCGTCCCTCCTCGTTTACAGTATAGTACGAAAGGCACTTCTATTCAACGGTAAGATGTACGATATATGGGACAACTCGGCAGATCGCGCGAAAAACAAAGAGGCAAAAAGCCAAACGACGCGCTTATCTTGGGGCCTTTCCCCGCGGCTTAGGCACGTGGCTACCCAGCGAGGCGCGCGCTTTGAGGACGCGAAGATCGTACGTGGAGAGTTCTTTGTCCGTCTCGCGATAGCCGGGGTACACCCTCTCCACGTCCGCCCAAAAGGCGGGGCTGTGATCGGGGTGGCGGGAGTGGCACAATTCGTGCGCGGCGACGTATTCGGCAAGACGAGTGGGCAAAAACACGAGGTGGAGATTAAAACTGATCAAGCCTTTTTGCGGATAGTACACCCCCCACGAGGTTTGTCTTAGGTCGAGTTTGACTTGGCGATATTTCATGCCGTACAGTCCCGCATACCACTCCGCCAACCACTCGGCGTAGGGGCAAAAGATCTCGGCAAAAAAGGCGCACGCCGCTCCCTCGTCCCACTCGGTGGGCGCAACCAGCGCGTCCCCTTGCAAGCGGTAGCCGCTGCCGTCCACTCGACGTACGACGTACTCTTTGCCGAGTAGGCGCACTTTGCCCCCGTCGGCAAAGTCGGGGTAGCGAGCGGGATCGGCGTTGCGGAGGCGGGTGCGCAAAAAGCGTTTGTGCCTATCCACAAAGGCTTGCAACTGCGCTTCGTCCACCCTCGTCCCTTCGGGCAACTCGATGGTCACCTCTCCGTCGACGCTGACGTACAGTCTCGTGCGAGCGGCACGAGCGGAGCGCACTATATTGACTTGTCGTCCCTCGAAAATTACCATAGACAGCACTATTATAACCGTCTTTTGGGTGCAAGTCAACGAACGCCTCTCCCTCGTGACCGTCCTCGGCAACCTTTGGGAGAGGAAGTCTCCTTTTTGGTTGAAAAAGCCGCGCGGTTGTGTTACACTATACAGAGATCACCTTAGTTTAAGGAGTATTGATTTTGGATACCGAAAAACGATTTGGCATCAAAAAGCCCAAAGCGATACTGCTGTTTTGGCAAATGATCCTCACCCTCGTCCTCTTCGTGGCGGCGGTGTATCTTTTGATCTTCGCCATCTCCAATTCGCTGGGCGGTTGGATGATCGCGACTTACGTATTCGTCATTTTGTCCATTATGGCGATCTTGGTCTACGGCGCGTACGGCTATCGCAAAGGGGACGTGGCGTATCAGTTGGCGGCGGTGCCCTTTTTGCTCGCCGTCTTTATCAACGTGCTGTTGCCCGAAAGGGAAACCTTGCAGGTGGCGTTACTGTGTTTGTTGTTCGCTTTGACGTTCGGCTTTTTGCTCCGTCAAAAAGACCGCCGCTTTACCAACGGTATCGCCATCGCGATGGTGGCGGTTTCGTTGACCTTTTCCATCTATTCGTCCGTCAAGGCGGACACGGGATTTTTGGGAGAGTTGTCGACCAACTGGCCCACCTACGTAGCGATGTACTTGTCTATCTTTATCCCGACCGTCACCTCGGGCACGTTGGCGTTGACCTACAACGTCCGCTCGACCCGTTCGCACTCGTCGGACGAAAACTAAAAACAGGAGGACATCATGGACGGCACCAAAGACAACGCGCTCAAAGAGCCTGTCGAAATCCAAGTTACCCTAACCGCGCCCGAGGCTAACGAGCCGATCGCAGAAGAAGCGATCCCGGGCGAAGCGGAGCAAGCCGAAGCCCAAGTGGAAACGCCCGCCCAAGAGGAGCAATCGTCCGAGACGGAGCAACTTTCGCAAGAGGGGATCGTCGACGAGGCCTTCTCCCGAGAAGGGGCGGAACAAGACGTAGGGGGCTTGCCGAAAAAGGGCAAACGGAAAGGCAAAAAGAAACGTCGCCGCATTTACGAGTACACCTTGGACGACGATATGCGCTACCGCGGGCCCTTGTCCTATTTGCACTTGCGCATTTTCGCGTGGGGCTTTTTGATCATCGCCCAACTCGGCGTGCTCTTGGCGTTGGGCAGCAAGTTCGACAGCGGGTTTGCCGGCAAAGTGGGTCCGCTACCCAGTATACTCCAGTCGGGCAGCACTGTCATGATGCCCCTCTTTTTGATCGCCACCTTCGCCACCATCCTCAACGGCTCCCGCAGTTTTAAGTCCATGCTGACTTTGTACGGCGGGCTGAGCGTGGTGTTCTATTTGCTGTTTATCCTATTCCACAATCGGTATCTACCCATTATCATCGGCTGGGTGATGGGAGTAGAACGCGCGGAAGCCGTTGCCACCATCGACGGCATGCTCTATCTTTTCTCCAAAGGCGGGTACTTGGCGTTCAATATCTTTATCGACTTGTTCCTTTGCACTTTGCTCACCTTTTTCCTCATCTATCGTCCGAAAAAAGTGTTCGTGGGCAAAAAACTCATCATCTTCCGCCTGTTTGCCCTTATCCCCATCCTGTACGAAGGGGCGAGCTTAGCCCTCAAAATGTTGGGTATGTTTGGGACGATCGTGGTCAGTTCGTACCTTTACCCCTTGCTCACCACCAAACCGCCCATGACTTTCGTCGTCTTCGTGGTGATCGCTTTCCTGATCAAGGCGGGAGAGCGCAGGTACCGCAAGGTGGGAAAAACGCACGAAGAGTATCAAGACTTCGTCAAGACCAACGCGCACTCGTGGCAGTTTTCCCGCACGTTGGCGATCACGATGGCGGTGGCGGGTGTGATCGATCTCATCATTTACCTCATCCTCACCCTCGTCATCCTCCACAATTCGGGTTTTTCGGGGACGGAAGAGCAAGTCACCCAAATGGCTTTGTTGGTGAGCGACGTGTTGATCAACGCGGGCGTGGGCGGCAGCGGCGCGTTGATCTTGGTAGCGCCTTTGGTACTGCTGTTTTCGTACACCAAGACGCACAAAAAGTCCATGATCAATCTCATTTTGCCCGCGGCGGCGATCATCATCATTATCTTTATGTATTTGGAAGCGGCGGTCATCGCGACCAAACTTTTGGGACCCTTTGGGGATTTTGTTGGCAAACTGCTCAACAAGTAACGGAGAGGTGACGTATGGCAAAATTGGATAGCAAGCAAAAGGAATTGGCTTATCGCGTTTTGGCGGGCATACTCACTTGCGGATCGCTGTTTTGCGCCGCCATGATGCTTGGCAAAGTGGGCAAAATGGACGTCCAGATCGATTTGGCGAAGGTAGGAACGTATCTTGGCATCGCCATGTTGCAGTTGGGCGTGTACGAGTTGCTTACCTACTCGTTGTATCGCCGTAAGGAGCGCAAATGGGCGTGGTTTCATCTCGTTTATGCGTGCGTATACGTTGTCTCGGGCGTTTTGGCGTTTTGCGCTAAGGTCTTGCCCATCCTCATGCCGATCGCGGGTTGCGTTTATTTGCTCGTTCCGCTCGTCAAGCGAGTGGCGGCGATCATGCGCAACCACTCCAAACGCAACGTTGTTTTGCACGTTTTGATCGGCGTCGTCAATTTGATCGTGCTCGCTTTGTCGCTCATTGCCTTTTTGATGCAAGATGTGCGCGATCTCATATCGGTATCCACGGTGGGCATGACGCTAATCGTCATTAGTTTGTTCAACGTCGCGGGTCTGTCCTTTTCCAATTTCAACCTGGACCTTATGCGCAAGATCGTGCGCAAGACGTATGCGGGAGAGATCTTGTTCGGACTGCTGTTGCTCATCATCGCTTTTTCGGTGGCGATCTCCACGATGGAGCCCAATATCAACACCTTTGCGGACGCCTTGTGGTATTGCTTCGCCATCGTCACGACGATCGGCTTCGGCGACATCACGGCGACGACCTTGATCGGGCGGCTGTTGAGCGTGTTTTTGGGCATATACGGCATCGTGGTGGTGGCGATCATCACTTCGATCATCGTCAACTTTTACAACGAGGTCAAGTCCACTCCCGACGAAGAAAACAAACCCAAACAAGAAGAGCCCTCGGTCAAAGAGGAGCCACAGTCTCCCGCCAAAGCCCCTGCCGAGCTTTCTTCTCCCAAATCGACCCCCAAGCCCCGCAAGAGCAAGTAACGTCAAGAACGGGTAGGTTTTGCGCTTGTTCGTGGAGCCACGCTCGATTGATTTGATCCACGATTGGCAAAGTAGTGATATACGGTCTCGGTTGGATCGTTTGACGGACGTCTCCCTGCCGACGACTTGGCAAAAACACGCTAAACGATTGGTGACGGAGGAAAAGAATAATGAGTTTTTTTATTGTAAAAGGCGATTTGTTTGAACAAAAAGTGGACGCCATCGTGATCCCGTCCCAACCCTCTTTGGCGCTGGAAGGCGCTGTCGGCGGTAAGGCAAAAAAGATTTGCGGCGACTTGCTTGTCGAGGAATTGAAACAGTGCAAAATGCTGCAATTCGGCGATTGCGTTATTGCGAATTCATATACGGATCATTTCAAAAAAGTAATCCTGGTAGCAAACCCCAAATGGCAAGGCGGAGATTTTGACGAGGAAATGAATCTCGAGTTCTCCTATGAGAGTTGCTTGAAAAAAGCAAAGAAGTTTGGTCTATCAAGTATCGCTTTCCCTCTCTTATCCACGGGCACCTACAAGTTTCCGATCGACAACGCGATCAATATTGCGAGAGCCACGATCCGGAGATTTCTTGCGAAAAATGATTGTCTTACCGTGTATCTCGTTATGCCGGACGAAAACATCTTCAATGAGTTTGAAAAACTGGAGAAATATCGCCCGATTCTTACACATTATGACGAGAAGGCAGTGGAAGCGAATTTGGATGGGACAGATCAAGTCAAGTTTGCTACCGTGTTGAAAAACTACCTTTTGGCTTGCAACAAACCCAAACGGGATTGTTATGATTTGATAGTCAGCAAGACGATGTTTAACAACTATCTTAACGGAAAGTCTGTTCCCAAAAAACAGACCGCCGTTGCTTTGGGTGTTCAAATGGGTTTAGGCGTTACCGATATCAACGTGCTTCTTGCTCCTCTCGGGGAGATGTTGAACCCTCAAGTTGCCGCGGATAAGATCGTGATCGATTCCATAAATAATAAAGAAGAACAAAACACCGTTGACTCTATCAATGATAAGCTAAAACAAGGTAATTACCCCCTTCTTAAAGGCGAATAAACATACTTGCAACGATTAGCCCTACCGACGCGTAGGGCTTTTTTTGTCCCGACAACCGATGTTGTCGGGTAGTCTTTTTGATTGTGCTAAGATGTAGACGTGCTTGGGAGAAAGCCCACTCCCCGACAAGCGCTGTTGTCACTTCGGTTTTCAAACCGTGCTAAGATGAAGACGTGCTTGAGGGGAACGCCTCGCCAAAACCCAATTCGTTCTCGGATCGTTGTAATCTCCAATCTCTCGAGGCACTCCCAAGCACCCCAAAAAAACATTGCGGTTGCACGAGACCTATTCGCAGATAGCAGATGCACCGAATGGAATATGTAGCAAACCAAAATTACGAACGTACGTACAACTAAACCGGTCAATCATCCATCAATCGCAGGAGGAAAAATCATGAAAAACGAGTTAACTACTGAAGAAATCAACGAACACGATCAAGCCATCAAAGGAGGAAGAACCATGAACCAAATCAAATGTCCCAATTGCGGAGAAGTATTTACGATCGACGACGCCGGTTACTTGGCGATCGCGGCACAAGTCAAAAACAACGAATTTGCCATGCAGGTCGACGCTCGCGTAGAAGAGAAGGTAGCCGCCATCAAAGCGCATTACGCCGCCGAACATCAGTTGGATGGAGTCAAGCACAAAGAGGAGATCGTCAAACTCAACGAACAACTCAACGTGCTTTACGGCAAACTCGAGCGACAAAACGCAGAGACGGAGTTGGCTGTCACCAAAGCAAAACTCGCCAAGGAAGAGGAGATCGAAAAACTAAAAGGTTTTTACGAGGCGGAGTTGCAAAAGAAGGACTTTGCTATCGACTACTACAAAGACCTCAAAATATCCCTGTCCACCAAGATGATCGGCGAATCGTTGGAACAATACTGTCTCAACAAGTTCAACGAGGTACGCCCGATGGCTTTCCCCAACGCCTACTTTGAAAAGGACAACGAAGTGGTGGATCACAACAAAGCGGACTTCGTCTACCGCGACTACACGGACGATAAACTCGAGTACATTTCTATCATCTTTGAGATGAAGCACGAAGCCGACGACACCAAGGTCAAACAAAAGAACGAGCAGTTCTTTGCCAAACTTGACAAAGAACGTAAAGAAAAAGGCGTCGAATATGCGGTATTGGTCTCTACGTTAGAAGCGGACAACGACTACTATAATGCAGGTATCGTAGACGTGTCCCATCGCTACGACAAGATGTTTGTGGTACGTCCCCAAAACTTCCTCACCATCATCTCCATCTTGCGCAACGCCGCCAAGCAAAACATTGCCGACCGTCGAGCGTTGAGAGAGGTGCAAGAACGCAACGTGGACGTCGTGGCACTTGAAACGGAATTGGTACAATTCCAACAGGATTTTGCGACCAACGTAGATAGGGCAGACAAGTTCTTTGACAGCGCGATCGAGCAGGTCAACAAATCCATAGCCGCACTCGAAAAGACGAGGGATAATCTACTCAGTAGCAAAAAGCAGTTGGGCGTTGCCAACAACAAAGCCGAGGCGTTGACAATGCGCAAACTGCTCAAAAACAGCCCCTCGCTCAAACAGGAATACAAAGAAACGAAAAAGAATTGATAACGATCGAAACGATAATAGGAGGTATTGATATGAAAAACAGAATGATCAACGAAAACAAATACGTAGAAGAAAAAATCGAGTATTACAAAGGTTGTCTTGTGGGCGGTGCTTTGGGAGACGCGTTGGGATATCCCATCGAGTTTGACAAATGGAAGGAGATCCAATCCAAATACGGCAAGGGTGGGTTGCAAGAATTATTAGTCGCCCAAAGCGGCAAAGCCCTCGTGTCGGACGACACTCAGATGACGATGTTTGCCGCCAACGGGCTGGTAGCGGGACACTACCGCGGCTTGATGAGAGGCGTCGGCGGCGATCCGTATTGGCACACCTACTATGCTTTGGAAGATTGGCTGACCACGCAAGGGTATGACAAACCGGCAAAATTGCCTACCACGTCGTGGCTTCTCAAAGTCAAGGAATTGCACGCATCCCGCGCTCCCGGCAACACCTGTTTGACCGCTTTGCTCGGTAGAGAGCCGGGGTCGGTATCCCAGCCTCTCAACGATAGCAAAGGGTGCGGCGCGGTGATGCGGATCGCTCCCGTGGGATTGTTTTACGCGGCGATGGACGATACCGAGGCGTTCCTTCGTATGACCGCGGAGATCGGCGCGATCACTCACGGCCATCGCAAGAGCCACCTTGCGTGTATGTTTTTGGCAGATCTAATCCGTCACTCCTTGCGCAAGACCGTCTACGGAGTCGAGGATTTCGACTCGCCGTTGAATGCGGTGGAGAAGGCGCTTGAAGATATAGAGCGCTACTATGGCAAGTGGGAGAGTACGCCCAAGTTTTGCGCCCTCATTCGCAAAGCGGTGGAACTCGCCCGAAGCGGCAAACCCACCCTCTCGTGTATCAAAGAATTGGGGGCGGGATGGGTCGCCGAAGAAGCGGTGGCGATCGGGCTGTACGCGGTATTGCAAAGCTATGGCTACGATTGCAAAAACGCCCTTATCGTAGCCGCCAATCATTCGGGGGACAGCGACTCTACCGCTGCCATTGCAGGCAGCATTTACGGCGCTCTGTTCGGGTACGGCAATCTCCCCATGGATTGGGTCAAGGACTTGGAACTCAACGACGTCATCGCGCAACTGGCGGTGGATATGGCGGTAAGGTTTCCGGGCGAGGGGAGCCGAAGCCCCAAGTTGAACGATACCTATTGGAGCGGATTCTACAAATACGAAGAGATGGAGATCGGCACGTTTGATTATCTGTGTTTAGCCAAACGCAGATTGGAGACGGCGGAAGTGTGGAACGAGCAGGGCGGGGAACGTGCGGGAGGAGACCCCTCCGTCGAGCTCGTACGTATCATCAAAAAGATCGAAGCCGAGCTGCGCAAGGTCAACGAAAACCGAAGAGCAGCGGACAGTCGCAAGAATTTGGACGCGATCAACGGCGAAATAGACAGGTTGTTCGGCGTGTTGCAAACGGCTTGGGACTCTTTGGACACGGGCTTGACCGTGACCGACGCGTTGAGCGTTTTCAACCAACTCAAAAACGACGGGCGCAGCGACGAAGACATCTTGGGAGCGTTGTATATGTTGTACAAAGACGGCAAGCTGAACACGAACGAATTGCGGAGCATGCTGAAAATGCTCGGCTACGAATTCACGAAAGAGTTTGAGGCAATGAGCGAGGAGGACAAGCACACGAAGGGAATGAGCAAACAAAAGGAGTAAGGTTACTTCGGCGCTTGTCGCCCCTTGTGCAAGCACAGACGGCTGGGGCAGTACGCCTTGTTGGGCGGGGGTGAGACTCCCAAAAAGAAAAAACGCACCTTTGGGGTGCGTCTAAATTGACTTTTGGTGGAGATGACGCAAACTAAAACGAGTACAATACAAACGAATTCATCACGCGAAAGCGTGCATATCATCACGACTGTCAAATCGTGTATATCATCAATACGCAGTATTGTATATGATCAAACCGAAAGCGGATAAAGGTATTTATGCACGGCAGAGCCGCGATGATATGCAAGGGACAAGCCCTTGATGATATGCCAAACCTCGCTCCGCTTAGGTTTGGATAAAAAACAGTCTAAAGCGGATTCGCTTTAGACTGTTTTTGGTGGAGACAAGGGGAGTCGAACCCCTGACCTCTTGAATGCCATTCAAGCGCTCTACCAACTGAGCTATGCCCCCAAGGCATTTTCCATTATACACGATAGACGGGCAGATGGCAAACGTTTTTGTGTGGTTTTAACAAGATTTTTGTTAAATAATACAATTATTATATGTACAGGAGGTTGCTATGGATAGAGAAGTTATCGTAGAAGGTGAAATTGATCTTAGCTGTCTTGACACCGAACTCGGATCCTCTTTTTATGCTACTCTTCTTGCCAACATTCGCAAGTTGGTCGAGGAAGAGAAAAAAGCCAAGAAGCAGGAAGAGGCTAATGAGAATTAACTGAGTAGTGGACTATTTGTCTACAACTGATTCAGTTGATTGCAGTTTGCAAACAACTGTTTTTTGGTTTTATCCTATCCGCAGGAAGGCGGGGAGGTCGGAGAGGGTGATGACGTAGGGGTCGTTGTAGAGAGCGCGGAGGTCGTCGGGGTCATTGTCCTCGGTCAGCCAAGTGGTGTGCCAGGTCATGAAGTAGACCCAGGGGGCCTCGGCGAATTGCTCCACGGTGGGGATGAGGCCCGTCTCGTGCATACACAGGGGTTTGGCGTCGCCGGCGAGCTCGATGATGCCGTTATAGAGCCTGGGCTCGGCGCCGTTGATATTGACGTAGTAGGAGTCGGCGCCGATGATGTCGTAGTACTCCTCGCCGGGGTAGAAGTCCTCCATCATGAGGCCGGTGTAGGAGAAGCCGAGCACCCAAATGAGGTTGTTGAGCCGGAGCTCGTTGGTCATGTACTCGTAGGTCATGATCCACAGCTTGCGGAAGTTTTCACCCCCTTGCTTGCTCCACCAAAACCACAGGCCGTTGAATTCGTGATAGGGGCGCAACCCACCGCGCCCGCCAAGAGGGTGGACGCGAACAGCACGATCAGCAATATGGACAGACATTTTTTCATGGTCGTTATCTCCTATATTTATCATATCAAATTAATATCCATATTTCAATAGCCAAATGCTGTGGGGCGGGCCATTCGTTTTGGTGATAGGTAGTCATAACTAATACGAAAGGGCAGATGGGCCCAACCCGTTGATTTGAGACCCAAAAATGCGGTATAATGGGAAAGTATTGCAAAATACGGGAGGAGTTATGCTCAAACGACATACGGACGAACGAGACGCAACGACGTCTCTCAATAGCATATCTTAGGCAAGAGCGGCATATAGGGCTCTTGCCCACTTTTTTTGAAGGAGGAGAGTATGGAATCGGTAGCAGACGTATTCGGAAGTTTAGTATTTGACGACAGGGTCATGAAAGCCACCCTGTCCCAGGGGGCATATCAATCGCTCAAAAAGACGATCGATGAGGGGGCGCCTTTGGACCCCGCGGTCGCCAATCAGGTGGCGGACGCCATGAAGGAGTGGGCCATCGGGAAGGGCGCCACCCACTTTACCCACTGGTTCCAACCCCTCACCGGCATCACGGCCGAGAAGCACGACGGATTTATCTGTCCCTCGACCGACGGGCGCGTGCTGATGGAGTTTGGCGGCAAGGAGCTCATCAAAGGGGAGCCGGACGCGTCCAGTTTTCCGTCGGGCGGCATCCGTGCCACCTTCGAGGCACGCGGTTATACCGCGTGGGACCCCACCTCGTATGCGTTTATCAAGGGCAAGACCCTGTGCATCCCCACCGCCTTCTGTTCGTACGGGGGCGAGGCCTTGGACAAGAAGACCCCCTTGCTCCGTTCGATGGCGGCCCTCAATCGGCAGGCTCTTAGGGTGCTCAAACTGTTCGGCGATCGCGACGTCAAGTGCGTGAGGCCGATGGTGGGTCCCGAGCAGGAGTACTTCCTTGTGGACAAAGCCATGTTTGAGAAGAGGGAAGACCTGGTCTGCTGTGGCCGCACCCTGTTCGGCGCTCGTCCGCCCAAGGGCCAGGAGCGTTCGGACCACTATTTCGGCGCCATCAAGCCCCGCGTGGCCGCCTATATGGCCGAGCTCAACGAGGAGCTGTGGAAGGTAGGCGTGTTGGCCAAGACAGAGCACAACGAGGTGGCTCCCGCTCAGCACGAGTTGGCCCCCATTTATTCGGTCGCCAACGTGGCCGCCGACCACAACCAGTTGACCATGGAGATCATGCAAAAGGTGGCCATCAAGCACGGACTCATGTGCCTATTGCACGAAAAGCCCTTTGCAGGCGTCAACGGTAGCGGCAAGCACAACAACTGGTCGCTCTCTACCGACACGGGCGTCAACCTGTTGTCTCCGGGCGAGACCCCCTACCAAAACGCCCGCTTCCTCCTGTTCCTGTGCGCGGTCATCCAGGCCGTGGACGACTATCAAGACCTACTGCGTTTGTCGGTGGCGACGGCCTCAAGCGACCTTCGGTTGGGCGCCAACGAGGCGCCGCCCGCCGTCCTGTCCATCTTCCTGGGGGACGAGCTGAGCGCCATCCTCAAGGCCATCGAGAAGGACGAACCCTATCACGGCGGCCCCAAGAAGATCCTAAAGTTGGGCGTGGATACTTTGCCCGACTTCGCCCGCGACAACACCGACCGCAACCGTACCTCCCCCTTCGCCTTCACGGGCAACAAGTTCGAGTTCCGTATGGTGGGCTCGTCCGACAGCATTTCCTGCGCCAACATCATGCTCAATACGGCCGTGGCCGAGTCTCTGCGCCAGTACGCGGATAGGTTGGAGGGCGTAAGTGACTTCGAAGGTGCTCTGCACACCCTCATCCAAGAGGTCATCAAGGGGCACAAGCGCATATTGTTCGACGGCAACGGCTACGACGAGGGCTGGCTCAAAGAGGCCGAGAGGCGCGGACTTTGCAACTATCCGACCACGCCCGACTGTATGCCGCATTTGACCGACCCCAAGAACGTGGAGCTGCTCATGCGCCACGAGGTCTACAACAAGGTGGAATTGCAATCTCGCTGTGAGATCATGCTGGACAACTATTGCAAGACGGTGGCCATCGAGGCCAACACGATGTTGGACATGGCCCACAAGCAGATATTGCCCGCCGTGAGCGAGTACGTAGGCAAACTGTGTGCGACCGGGCTGGCCAAAAAGAGTTTCGGTCCTGCCGTGCCCGCCCGCTACGAGAAGGAGGCCGTGGCCATCCTCTCGAGCGCCGAGGACAAGATGGTGGAGGCCTCGGAGGCCTTGAGCAAAGCGCTTGTCAACGCGCAGATCGCTCCCGACGTGCACGCCGAGAGCCGCCTGATCCGCGACGAGGTGTTGCCCCTCATGAACGAACTTAGGGAGGCCGCCGACCTGGCCGAGTGTTGGGTGGACGGCAAGGAGTGGCCCTTCCCGTTCTACTGCGACCTGCTGTTCGGGGTGCGATAAGGCGTAACATACCAAGGAGGAAACGACTATGACGAAGTACATTTTTGTGACGGGCGGCGTGGTGTCCGGCCTTGGCAAAGGGATCACGGCGGCGTCCTTGGGCAGGTTGCTCAAGGCGCGTGGTCTCAAGGTTGCGGCTCAAAAACTCGACCCGTATATCAACGTGGATCCGGGCACGATGAGCCCCTACCAACACGGGGAAGTCTACGTCACCGAGGACGGCGCCGAGACCGATTTGGACCTCGGCCACTACGAGCGTTTTATCGACGAAAACCTCAACAAATACAGCAACCTTACCACGGGTAAGGTTTATTGGAACGTGCTCAACAAGGAGCGCCGCGGGGAGTATCTCGGGTCCACCGTGCAGGTCATCCCGCACATTACCAACGAGATCAAGACCTTCATCTACCGAGTGGGCAAAAAGACGGGCGCCGACGTGGTCATCACCGAGATCGGCGGTACGATCGGCGACATCGAGAGCCAGCCTTTCCTGGAGGCGGCACGGCAGGTGTCACTCGAGGTGGGCAGACAAAACTGTCTGTTCATCCACGTGACTTTGGTCCCCTATATCAGCGGCTCGGACGAGTACAAGTCCAAGCCCACCCAGCACTCGGTCAAGGAGTTGCAGGGCATGGGCATCCATCCCAATATCATCGTGCTGCGTGCGGACGGAGAGTTGGGGCAGGACATCTGCGACAAGATCTCCATGTTTTGCAACGTATCCAAAGATTGCGTCATCCAAAACGTCACCTTGCCCAACCTGTACGAGGCGCCTTTGATGCTGGAGGAACAGCACCTCTCGGACGTGGTCTGCCGCGATTTGGGCATCCAAGCGCCCCCGCCCGATCTGACCGAGTGGAGGGCCATGGTGGCCAGTATCGCCCGCCGTACCCGCACGACCAAGATCGCCCTGGTGGGCAAGTACGTCCGACTGCACGACGCCTATCTCTCGGTCGTGGAAGCACTCCACCACGCAGGCTACAAACTGGGCACCCACGTGGAGATCAAGTGGGTGGACTCGGAGGCGTTGGAAGCCGACAAGGTGGAGGACGCTTTGGGGGACGCGGACGGCATCATCGTGCCGGGAGGCTTCGGCGAGCGGGGCATCGAAGGGATGATCGCTTCGGTCGAGTACGCCCGCACCCACAACGTCCCCTTGTTCGGCATTTGCTTGGGTATGCAGATCGCGGTCATCGAGTACGCCCGCAACGTGTTGGGGCTCAAGAAAGCCAACTCGGGCGAGTTTGACGAGCATAGCCCCGACAAAGTGATCGACTTCATGCCCGGTCAAAGCGAGGAGGTCGCCAAGGGCGGCACCCTAAGGCTGGGCAGTTATCCCTGCATCGTGGGGGAGGGCACCACCCTCTACCGTTGCTACGGGGAAGAGGATATCTCCGAGCGCCATCGCCATCGCTACGAGTTCAACAACGACTATCGCGAGGCTCTCTCCAAGGCCGGCCTGACTTTGTCAGGCATCTCGCCCGACGGCAGGCTGGTGGAGGTGGTCGAATTGACCGATCGCCCCTTCTTCTTGGGCGTGCAATTCCACCCTGAGTTCAAGTCCCGTCCCAACCGTCCGCATCCCCTTTTCCTGGGCTTCGTCGCGGCGGCCATGGGGGAGGAGTTTCGTTTTGGTGATAGGTAGGTATCACGAATATGAAAGGGTAGACCGCACCGAGGGCTTGCCCTATCGTGCGATCTGCGTTATAATGGTAGCGTGCCCTTTGGGGCAAGGAGGAAACTATGGATTATCAAGGTACTATCAGTCGCGGGATTCGCGCGCCCATCATCAAAAGAGGAGACGACCTGGTCTCCATCGTCGCCGATTGCGTCGTCAATGCGTCCAAAGAAGGGGGTTATCCCTTGCAAGATCGCGACGTCGTCGCCGTCACCGAAGCGGTCGTGGCTCGCAGCCAAGGCAATTACGCCACCGTCGAGCAGATCGGCAAGGACGTCGCGAGCAAATTCGGCTCGCATACGGTGGGTTTGGTGTTCCCCATCTTTTCGCGCAACCGGTTTTCGATGATCCTCAAGGGGATCGCCGCGGGCGCTAAGGAGTTGGTCATCCAACTGTCCTATCCCTCGGACGAAGTGGGCAACAGTTTCGTCACCCCCGAGCAACTGATGGATAAGGGCGTCAATCCCTATACCGACGTGTTTACGGGCGAAGAGTTCCGCGCCCTCTTCGGTGACATCCGTCACACCTTTACGGGGGTGGATTACATCGACTACTACCAAAAGACGGGCGGCAACTGCCGTATCATCCTCGCCAACAACCCCACCGAGATCCTCAAGTACACCAAGTACGTCATCAACGCGGACATCCATACCCGCCGCCGCACCAAAGCCGCCCTGCTCAAAGCGGGCGCCGAAAAGGTGGTCAGTTTGGATGAGATCCTCACCGAGTCGGTGGACGGCAGCGGTTACAACGAGCGCTACGGCGTGTTGGGCAGCAACCTCGCCACCTCGGACAGCGTCAAGCTGTTCCCTCGTGATTGCCAAGCTTTCGTAGACAAACTGCAAGCGGTACTCCACGAGCGCACGGGCAAGCATATCGAGTGCATGATCTACGGCGACGGCGCGTTCAAAGACCCCGTGGGCGGCATTTGGGAATTGGCGGACCCCGTGTGTTCGCCTGCCTTTACCGAAGGTCTCAAAGGCAAACCCAACGAGATCAAGCTCAAATACATCGCCGACAACGAGATCGCCAATCTCTCGGGAGAGGAAGCGGTTAACGCCATGAAAGAGGTCATTCGCCACAAGGGCGGGGACTTGGTAGGGCAGATGGCAAGCCAAGGCACCACGCCTCGTCAGTTGACCGACCTGCTCGCCAGCTTGTCCGACCTGACTTCTGGCTCGGGCGACAAGGGCACGCCCATCATTCTTATCCAAAACTACTTCAAAAACTTTGCCATGTAACTCGTGGCAAGCCCAAACTCCTTCGGCTGTTGCCGAAGGAGTTTTTGGTTATAGCGCGTCCCTTTGGGGAAGCGAGCGAAAAACACGGCGCAAAGCCTATGCGCTCGCCCCTTGCCTTTTGCCAAGGGGTATGCTATAATCAAAATATCCAAATCAAGGAGGAATCATCATGAAATTCGTATGTCAAGTATGCGGTTACGTCCACGAAGGGGACGAGGCGCCCAAAGCCTGCCCCGTCTGCAAAAAGGAAGGGGTGTTCGTCGCCGAAGCGCCCAAAGCCAACCCCTATCAAGGGACGCAGACCGAAAAGAACTTGCAAGCCGCCTTTGCGGGAGAGTCGCAAGCGCGCAACAAATACACCTACTTCGCTTCGGTCGCCAAAAAGGAAGGTTTCGAGCAGATCGCCGAGATCTTTTTGAAGACCGCCGACAACGAGAAAGAGCACGCCAAAATGTGGTTTAAGGAGCTCAAAGGCATCGGCGACACCGCCCAAAACCTCGCCGCCGCCGCCGAGGGCGAAAACTACGAGTGGACGGATATGTACGAGGACTTTGCCCGTACCGCCGAAAAGGAAGGTTTCCCCGAGTTGGCAGCCAAGTTCCGTTTGGTGGGCGCTATCGAAAAGAGGCACGAGGAGCGCTATCGCGCCCTGCTCGCCAACGTGGAGTCCAAAGAGGTGTTTGCCAAGAGCAGCGTCAAGATCTGGGAATGCCGCAACTGCGGTCACATCGTCATCGGCGTATCCGCGCCCGAAGTGTGTCCCGTGTGCAACCATCCCCAAAGTTACTTTGAGGTAAGCGCGCGCAATTACTGATATGGACGAGCAAGCGATGTATCAAGCGATCGCCGAGGCCCGGCGTATCGTATTCTTTGGGGGTGCGGGGGTCTCTACCGAGAGCGGGATCCCCGACTTCCGTTCTAAGGACGGGCTGTATAACCAGCACTACCGCTATCCCCCCGAGGAGATACTGTCCCACGACTTTTTGCTCGGCAACCCCACCGAGTTTTGGCGGTTTTATCGGGACAAGATCTTGGTGGACGGCATAGAACCCAACGTCACCCACCGCGTGCTCGCCAAGTGGGAGAAGGAAGGCAAACTGCTTGCCGTCGTCACCCAAAATATCGACGATCTGCACGAAAAGGCGGGCAGCCGCAAGTTGTACAAACTGCACGGCTCGGTGACCCGCAACTACTGCTTGCGCTGCGGCAGGCGCTATTCGGTCAAGGAATTGGGGGAAGAAGGCGTCCCCCATTGCAAGTGCGGGGGCGTGATCCGTCCCGACGTGGTGATGTACGGCGAAAACCTCGACTACGACGTGGTGGAAGGGGCGATCGACGCACTGCAGAGAGCGGATCTGCTCATCGTGGGCGGCACCTCGCTTGCGGTGTATCCCGCGGCGGGTTTGATCGACTACTACGGGGGCAAAAACATCATCCTCATCAACCGCGACCCCACCCCTTACGACCGCTACGCCACTTGGGTGTGCCACGAGTCGTTGGGCAAGGTGTTCGGGCATTTTGAATAGACGACCCTGTGTTTTGGATCCGCTTGCGTATGCAGGCGGATTTTTGTTGGCTATTATCTTCGTTTTGCTTGCCAAGGGGTGGGGAGCGTGCTATGCTAACGGCGGATAATCTATGACCGCCGCTATCGTGATCGCATGCGTGACGTTTGCTTTGCTCGTCGCGTCCATACTGCTTGTGCCCTCTATCCGCTTGGGCAAAGTCCGCCTCGACACCTATTGGATCGTGGCGCTTTTGGGCGCGGTGATCCTGCTCGCGGCAAGGCTACTGCCGATCGAGGAGTTGGGGGATAGGTTGATCGCCAAAGGCAACACGGGTCCTTTGCAGATCCTCGCCCTCTTTATCTCCATGACCTTTTTGTCGGTGTATTTGGACGAAGTGGGGTTGTTCGGCTACCTCGCGGCGAGGGCGGCTCGGTTGGCGAGAGCCAATCAAACCGTACTTTTCGTGGTGCTGTATCTGTTGGTGTCCGTGCTGACCGTGTTTACCAGCAACGACATCATCATTCTCACTTTTACCCCGTTTATCTGTTTCTTTTGCAAAAACGCCCGTATCGACCCCTTGCCTTATCTCGTGGCGGAGTTTGCCGCCGCCAATACCTGGTCGATGATGTTGGTCATCGGCAATCCCACCAACATCTATTTGGCGACCACCGCAGGACTGGCGTTCGGGGAGTATTTCGTCACCATGGCGCTGCCCACGGTCGCGGCGGGAGCGGTGGAATTCGGGTTGATCTTGGCTATTTTTTGGCGAAAACTCAAACAGCCTATGGACTACGTGCCCCAACCCCAAACTATCTCTTCCAAGCCCGATCTGTGGGTGGGCGTGGCGCACTTGGGCGTGTGCTTGGCGGCGTTGGTCGTCGCCGACTACGTGCATATCCCCATGTGGTTGGTGTCCTTGGCAGCGGCGGGCTCGCTTGTACTCTGTTCGATCGTCATTCGATTGATCACCCGCTCGGGGTGGCGGCTGCTGTGTCGGTCGGCGGCAAGGTTGCCGTGGCAGCTGATCCCCTTCGTGCTGTCCATGTTTGTCATCGTCATCTGTTGGCAGTACCAAGGCGTGTCGGCTAAGTTGGGGGAGTGGCTCGGGGACAAAGCTCTTGTGTGGACGTACGGGGCGACGAGTTTTCTTGCCTGCAATCTTATCAACAACATCCCCATGTCCATTTTGTTCGGCAGTTTGCCCGTGGGGTTGCCCGCCGAGTTGGCAAGACAAGCCACCTTCGCCACCATCATCGGCAGCAATTTGGGTGCTTTCCTGACCCCCGTGGGCGCGCTGGCGGGCATCATGTTTACCGATCTCACCCGCCGCTATGAGGTAAACTACGGCTTCGCCCGTTTCGTAGGCTACGGCGCGCTCATTAGCGTCCCCACGCTTGCCGTGGCGTTGGGCATATTGAGCTTGATGGTGTAGAGCCGCCTGTTTGGGCGATAGAGCCTTGCGATATACGATTTGACGGGTCCGATCGCGCTGTGAAGTAATAGACGACAAGCAAAAACGTGTTCCTCGTTATCCCTCGACGGAACCTTTTTTGTTTTATACGTCTTGCCGTCTCTCGTAAGGCAAAGTGTTGACGATTTTCGTACATTTTTTTGCGATTGCGTTGCGTTTTGGAACCCTTGGCGGTATAATGGTAATGGTATGATGGGGAGTGTGGGGCAAAATGCAAAAATGCCCGTCCGACTTACCGCAAAAACCGAAAATAAAACAAGAGAGAGGTCTTGATATGAACAAACAATTACTCAATCAATACGGCATCAAAGACGTGAAAGAGATCGTCTACAATCCCTCCTACGAGTTCCTCTTTGAGGAAGAGACCAAGCCCGAACTTACCGGCTACGACAAGGGTCAAGTCAGCGAATTGGGCGCGGTCAACGTGATGACGGGTGTGTACACCGGTCGTTCGCCCAAGGACAAATACATCGTGGTGGACTCCAACTCCAAAGACACCGTGTGGTGGACTTCGGACGACTACAAAAACGACAACCACCCCATGAGCGAAGAGGTGTGGGCAAAGGTCAAAGACCTCGCCATCAAAGAGTTGTCGGGCAAGCGCCTATTCGTGGTGGACGCTTTCTGCGGCGCCAACAAAGACACCCGTATGGCGGTGCGTTTTGTGGTGGAAGTGGCATGGCAAGCCCACTTTATCCGCAATATGTTTATCAAACCCACCGAGGACGAACTCAAAAACTTTGAGCCCGACTTCGTGGTCTACAACGCCAGCAAAGCCAAAGTGGCCAACTACAAAGAGTTGGGTCTCAACTCGGAGACCTGCGTCGCTTTCAACATCACTTCGCGCGAGCAAGTCATCATCAACACTTGGTACGGCGGCGAAATGAAGAAAGGTATGTTCTCTATGATGAACTACTACCTGCCCCTCAAGGGGATCGCCAGTATGCACTGCTCCGCCAACACCGACTTAGAGGGCAAAAACACCGCTATCTTCTTCGGTCTGTCGGGCACCGGCAAAACCACCTTGTCCACC
>CADBTQ010000054.1 GCA_902797685.1 uncultured Eubacteriales bacterium
ACTTTACCTTTCATACGCCTACTCCAAGTTTTGTATTTGTTCTCTTATCTTTTCGAGTTCGTTTTTGATGGCGACCACCGTCTGCTGCATGTCGGCGTTGTTGGCTTTGGAGCCCATCGTGTTGGCTTCGCGATTCATCTCCTGCACCAAAAAGTCGGCGTTGCGCCCAATGGGTTTGGGACTGGCAAACAGGGTGCGCATTTGTTCGATATGGCTACGCATACGGGTCAGCTCCTCGTCGATGTTGACTTTGTCAGCAAACAAGCACACCTCGGTAATGAGCCTCCCCTCGTCGTAATCGGCGCTGTAGAGCGCCTCTTTGACCAACTTAGTCAAGCGGGCGCGGTAATCTTCCACCACCGAGGGCGCCATCTCGGCAATGTTTTCGGTCAAGTTGCCGACCACCGTCAGGCGGAACAGCAGATCGCGTTTGAGCGTCTCCCCTTCCTTGGCGCGCATAGCCGCCAAATTGTCCAAAGCGGCATCGAGAGCGATACCCAGCATCATTTGCAAGTGTTCCTCGTCTTCTTTGGATACGGTCGTCACCACGACGTCGTTCATCCTCAGCAATTTGGACGTGGTGAGATCGTCTTCGATGCCCATCGCCGCCAGTTGTTTGGACAAGTCGACGTAGCCTTTGACCACGCTTTCGTCCAAAGTCATCGTCACGCGGTCGGCGCTGTGATTGTCGTAGGTGACGAACAGATCGACGTGCCCGCGGGCGATACGGGAGGATAACGCTTTGCGCTCGTAATCCTCGGCAAAGGCAAACAGACGTGGTTGCTTGACCGATAGGTCGAAATAGCGGTTGTTGACCGTGCGCAACTCCACCGTTACGCTGCGACCTTCGATCGCACATTCCCCTCTGCCAAAACCCGTCATGCTGTTCATACGCTTCGCTCCTTGCCTAAACTATATTTATAATACCACTCAAAGTTAGTTTTGGCAACGGTTTTACGCCAAGTTGTCCGATCGCATCCTCTCTTCGAATTGAGCCTCGTCGATCACGGTGATCCCCAATTTTTCGGCTTTTTGCAATTTGCTGCCCGCGTCAGAGCCGGCTATGACCAAGGTCACCCGCTTGCTGATGGAGTCGGCGACCTCGCCGCCGTGTAAGCGGATGAGTTCCTGCGCTTGAGAGCGTTTGTACGAAAACAAACTCCCCGTCAACACCACGACCTCACCCTTAAAGCAACCATCTTCGTTTGATTGCGGTTTATCTTCGATGGTAACGCCCAAAGAAAGCAGGTTTTGCACGAGTTTTTGATTGGTGGGGTCGGCAAAAAAGTCCACGACGTTGGACGCCATGATCATGCCGAAATCGTCCAAAGCAAGGAGATCCTCCACACTTGCTTTAGCGATTTTTTCAAGACTTCCGAACGTATCCGCCAACTGCCCCGCCGTGCGTTTGCCGATGCCGGGGATCGCCAACGCCGTCAAAAAGCGGCTAAGCGGTATGTGCTTACTCTTGGCGATGGACGCCAAAATGTTGTCCGCCTTTTTGTCCTTGTAGCCGTCCAAAGACAACAGTTGTTCTTTGGTGAGGGTGTAGAGCTGATCGGGAGTACGAAGTCCCACCTCGTTGTACAGCTGCTCGATACTCTTGACCGACAGCCCCTCGATATCCATCGCGTCCTTGGCGCCGAAGTGCTCGATCGTTGCGATCACGCGGGGAGCGCAATGCTCGGGATTGGTGCAGTACAAAAACACCCCGTCCTGCCTTACGGGCGCGCCGCAAGCGGGACAAACGGTAGGAACGGGTACTTCCCTGCTGTCCTCGTTGTGGCGAGCGATCCCGAGTATCTCGGGGATCACGTCCCCGCTACGACGGACGAATACGTCCGAGCCGATACGAATATCCTTGCGGCGGATCTCGCTGATATTGGACAAAGTGGCTTTTTTGACCTCTACGCCACCGATATCGACGGGTTCCAACACCGCCAAAGGATTGAGCTTGCCCGTGCGGCTGACCTGCCATTTGACGTCCAGCACGCGGCTGACCACCTCTTCCGCCTTAAACTTGTAGGCGATCGCCCACTTGGGAAACTTGGCGGTCACGCCCAACTCCTCGCGCAACGCCAGATCGTTTACCTTAAACACCATGCCGTCGATGAGGTAGTCCAAATGGGGACGATTTTGTTCGGCTTGATCCAACAGGGCTTTCCAATCCTCATTTTGGGTCACGAGACGAAAATAGTCTTGGCAATCAAACCCCTGTTCGATGAGGAATCGGTGCATATCCTCTTGGGTAGCGAGAGTCAGTCCCTCGTGATACCCGATATTGTACGCGGCAAAAGACAGATGTCTTTTGGCAGCCTCTTTGGGATCGGTATTGCGGATACCGCCCGCGGCGGCGTTGCGCGCGTTTTTCAACGGGACTTCGGCGGTGGCGTTGTACGCCTCGAGCGCGCTCAACTTCATGATGCACTCCCCTTGCACGTCCACGCTCCCCTCGAAGGGAATACGTCTCGGCAGGTTGGCGATGGTGAGCGCTTGTTTGGTGACGTCCTCGCCCACCGTACCGTCTCCACGGGTGACCGCTTTGACCAAAGCGCCTTTTTCGTAGGACACGTTGAGGGTGAGACCGTCGTACTTGTATTCCAAGGTCATATCCGCCCAACCGCCGTTTTCTTTGACGACCTTGTCCATCCACTCGGCGATGCCCTCTTTGGTCTTGCTTTTGTCCAAACTGTACAATCTTTCGCGATGGGTGACCGTGGCAAAACCCTTTTGCACGTCCCCGCCCACACGGAGGGTGGGGCTGTCGGGCAAAACAATACCCAACTCCGCTTCCAGCGCCAACAACTCGTCGTACAAAGCGTCGTA
>CADBTQ010000055.1 GCA_902797685.1 uncultured Eubacteriales bacterium
GGTTTTTATTCTATTCCCTCTCCGCATCACCACTTAGCCTCTTTACATACACCTCAAAAACGATTATACTCTATTTATGGACAAGTATAAATCTGACAATTTGGAATACGCACGTCAAAATCGACGTCAACGCAATGCCACCCGTCAAGAAGGAGTTTTGTGGCACTGCTACCTCAAATCATGTCCCGTCAACTTTTGCAGGCAGTATCGAATGGATAACTATATCTTAGACTTTTACGCTCCCAGTATCAAATTGGCGATAGAATTGGACGGCGGGCAACACTACGAAGACAAAGGGCTCGCCTATGACGCACATCGCACGGAAGTATTGAGCCGATTAGGTGTCACGGTGTTGCGTTTTTCCAATTTAGATATTGATAAACACCTTAAGCGGAGTGTAGATCAAATTGTTGCTCAAATCGAACTACTTTTGGGTAAAAGTTTGTATTGATAAGGATAGGGGATAGAGCAAAAACCCCCATTCCCGAGTCGGCAACCGTAGCTTGCCTTTGTCGGCAATCCAGCCCCCTTTCTTCGCCCTACGGGCTAAGGGTGTAAAACGCGCCAAAGGCGCATCCGCAGTCAACCACAATCGAGCGACAGCGATTTTACACCCTTTCCGAACGCCGTCGGCGCATGAATTGACCTACGGTGCGGTGGGTTCTCCGGTTTAGCCTTCTCCTCAAGGGAATAGCTTATCGTTTGACACTTACCCAATACAAAAACTCCTCCGCTATGTCTCGCGGAGGAGTTTTCATCGTCTAAGGTTTGCGCCAATACGCGGATCAGTCGTCCATCATGGTCTCGAGCAAGGTAATGCCCTTGACCGCGTTGGGGACGGTGCGGAACGGTTTGCTGACCGCGTTGCCTTGTACGGCGTCCACGCCCATGTACAACATATATTCGCACATATCGATATTGTCGCAGAAGGACGACACCACTTTGACCCCTTGACCGTGCGCCAAATTGACGATCATGCCAAGGTAGGCTTCCGCTTTGGGATTGCCCATCTCGTAGTAGCGGCTGTCGATGCGGATATAGTCGTAATCCAACTCGGTCAAAGCGGTCATGGACACCTTTTCGGTATTGTCGAGCATGACCTTGACGCCCTTTTCGCGGATAGCGCCCAAACCCGTTTTGGCTGCCATGCCGAGGTTTTGCAAACTGACCGAGTCAAAGGCGAAGATCAAATTGGGGGGCACCTCTTGGGGCAACGCCTTGAGCAATCTGTCCAACAGCGCGGGCTTGGTGAAGAAGCGGCAGCTGATGGAGATGACGAAGTCGTACATATTGAACTCTTGGCACACGGGGATCGCCGCCAACAGCGCCGCCATGTTGAGTTCCTCGATCTTGCTGCTCGCCTCGGCGACGGCGGTAAAGAGTTGCGGAATGATCTTGCCGATAAAGCGGTCTTGCAACACTTGGTACACGTTGAACACCAACACCTCGCCTTTGGCGGTCAAGCAAGCGTTGTAGAAGTACACGATGGGATCGGACTGCGCCACCGCTTGGTTGATAGTCTTGGCTTTGTGGCGATTGGCGAAGATGTCGAAATCGCTTTGCTTGTTTTTGCTCTTGTCAGGGCCGCCCGTCTTGGTGGTCTTGCGGAAGTTGCGATACGCGGACACGTCGGCGAGTTCGGCGTCCGTCTCGCCCATCGAGGAGCGGTAGTTTTCCAACGCGGCTTCCTCGGCGGCGGCTTTGGCTTCGTCGGTGGGCGCGTCGTCGGGAAGGACAACGTCGTCACCCGCACCCAACGAATTGGGCGCCTCTATCGGAGTATCGCTCTGCCCTTGAGATTCCTCGACAGGCTCGGAATGACGATCTTGGTCGGTTGCTTCCGAGGGGGTTGCCGAGGGGACTGCCTCTACCGAAGGCGCGTTGAGCCCTTGAGATTCCTCGACAGGCTCGGAATGACGATCTTGGTCGGAAGTCTCGGACGGAGTATCGCTCTGCCCTTGAGATTCTTCGCTCTGCTCAGAATGACTGTCAGCGGGGACAGACTCTTCCAAAGGCGCGTTGAGCCCTTGAGATTCTTCGACTTCGCTGTCGCTACCCTCAGAATGACGATCAGAGGGGATCTCGGCGGGGGCGGACTCCTCCAAAGGCGCGTTGAGCCCTTGAGATTCTTCGCTCTGCTCAGAATGACTAGCGGGGACGTCTACGTCGACGTCATCGAAATCGTCCCAATCGGCGTCCATACCTTCGATGTCAGGCGTATCTATTTTGTAATTTTTGTCATCACTACTCACGGTTCAGTCTCCTTGTTCCGTTTTTAGATATAATCTAACATCTAACAGTATAACCTATTTGACCATCAAAACGCAATACCCTATCCAAAACTTGAACAAAAAATAGTTTTCGGGATGACAAAAAAGCGCCAAAACGGCGCTTGGGCGCTGCTCGAAAAGCGTGTATCGGTCGTGAATTGAGGCTTTGCCCCATGAATTGGCGCGGAACCCCCGCACCTTTGTGGTGGGGGAATAGAGCATAGATTCCTCGACAAGCTCGGAATGACGATCTTGGTCGAGTGCTTCCGAGGGGGCTGCCGAGGGGACTGCCTCGGACGGAGTATCGCTCTGCCCTTGAGATTCCTCGACAAGCTCGGAATGACAGCCCACAATAGGCTAATGTATTGGCGGGGCTACTCCTCGAGGGGGATCTTTTCCACGACCAAACCCGACTCGTTGAACATTTCCACACTGAAGTCGTCGGGATAGCCCTCGCAAAAAACCACCCGTTTGATGCCGCTGTTGATGATCATTTTGCAACAGATCGAGCAAGGTTGGTGGGTGCAATAAAGGGTGGCGCCCTCCAAGGCGATGCCCTGCTTGGCGGCTTGAATGATGGCGTTTTGCTCGGCGTGCACGGCATAACAAAGTTCGTGTCGAGTGCCCGAGGCAATACCCAGTTTGACCCGCATACATTCCCCTTTTTCCTTGCAACTCCTAAGCCCTTGGGGGGCGCCGTTGTAGCCGGTGGTGAGGATGCGTTTGTCCCTCGTGATGATGGCGCCCACTTGGCGGTCGGGCTTAAAACAAGACGACCAGGTGGCGACTTGGTAGGTCAATTTGATAAACCGTTGATCCCATTTGTCCATACTGTTACCTCGCTATACCACGATCCGATCCAACACGAGGGGTCGGCGGGTGATGTTGTCGTCCGCTATCTCGGTAGCGGCAAGCAGTCGCTCTTCGGCGTCCGCCAAAAAGATGGGGCGATTGGTGTGCATGGTGACGAGGGGTTGCCCCGCTTGCACGTACTCGCCGGGTTTGACGTGAATGATCAGTCCGCTCGAGGGGTCGATGGCGTCCTCTTTGCGAAGTCTGCCCGCCCCCAAAGACAGCGCCGCCAATCCGTACTCCTCGGCGTCCACTTTGACGACGTAACCCGAGCGGGGAGCCAACACGTCGCGGGCGTGCGTGGCTTTGGCAAACAACTCGGTGTCGTAGATATAGGCGGGGTCGCCGCCTTGCGCCTTGACCATGGCGGCAAGGGTATTGAGCGCCTGCCCCGAGTGGAGCGCTTCCTTAGCAAGGGCGCGGCACGCGTCGATCTCTCCGCGACCGGCAACGAACAGCATATTGGCAGCCAACTCCAAGCACACGTCGGTGAGGTCTTGAGGCCCTTGCCCTTTGAGGGTGGCGATGGCTTCGACGACTTCCAAACTGTTGCCCACGGCGTGTCCCAAAGGGATATCCATGTCGGTGACCAAAGCCACCATGCGTTTGCCCGCGGTGTGCCCGATGGCGACCATCATAGCCGCCAATTCCTTGGCGTCTTCCACCGTCTTCATAAACGAGCCCGAGCCCGTCTTGACGTCCAACACAATGCCATCCGCGCCGCCCGCCAACTTTTTGCCCATGATAGAGGACACGATCAGCGGTTTGGAATCCACGGTGGCGGTGACGTCACGCAAAGCGTACAACTTTTTGTCGGCGGGAGCGAGATCCCCGCTCTGCCCTACGACCGCTACGCCCACGCGGCGCACGACATCAAAAAACTCCTCGCCCGAAAGAGAGGTGCGGAAGCCGGGGATCGACTCCAATTTGTCCACCGTGCCGCCCGTGTGCCCCAAGCCGCGGCCGCTCATTTTGGCGACCTTGGCCCCCAAAGACGCCACGATGGGAGCCACCACCAAAGTGGTCTTGTCTCCCACGCCGCCCGAGGAGTGCTTGTCGACTTTGACGCCCGCAATGGACGACAAGTCCATCACGTCGCCGCTGTCGCGGATGGCGTAAGTCAGCGAGGCGGTCTCCTCAAAGGTCATGCCCTTGTAAAAGATCGCCATCAACAGAGCGGACATTTGGTAGTCGGGGATCTCCCCTCGGGTATAGCCCTCGATCACTTTGCGGATCTGTTGGTCGGAGAGGACGCCCCCGTCGCGTTTGTGTTTGATGATATCGTACATAGTCATAGGCTACTCCAAATCTGTCGAGGTAAACTGCAAGGGCAGTAAGTCGCTAAGGTGACGCACCTCGGGGGCGCCGTCCTCGTGATAGAGGACCACCTCAAAGGCGTTGGGGTCGCAAAACTCGGTCATAAACTGACGGCAGATGCCGCAAGGGGGACAAAACTGGGGCGCTTGCCCCTCTTTGCCGCCCAAGATGGCGATGGCGAGATAGTCGCGCTTGCCGTCCGACACCGCTTTGCTTATGGCGACCCGCTCGGCGCAGTTGCCCGCGCCGAAAGAGGCGTTTTCCACGTTGCAGCCAAGGTAGACCGACCCGTCCGCGCAAAGCAGAGCCGCCCCCACCGCAAAATGGGAGTAGGGGCAGTAGCTGAAGGAGCGAGCCAATTTGGCTTGGGCGTACAAATAGGCGTAATCGATCATGCTTTGACCTCTCTTAGGAAGGACTTGCCGTCAAGTGCGGGCAAGCCGAAATAGTCCAAAATGGTGGCGGCGACGTCGGCAAAACTCTGCCTGGTGCCCAAGTTGAGGGGTTTGATCCCCTTGCCGTACACAAGGAGAGGCACGTACTCGCGGGTGTGATCGGTGCCCTTAAAGCCGGGGTCGCAGCCGTGGTCGGCGGTGATGAACAGGATATCTTCGTCGCCCAAATAGGTCAACAGCTTGTCCAGCCGCTTGTCGAACGCGGTGAGGGCGTCGCCGTAGCCTTGGATGTCGCGACGGTGACCGTAGATCATATCGGTATCCACCAAGTTGACGAAGCACAGCCCCTCCCACGAGGGGTCGGCGGCGTAGGCGAGGGTCTTGTCCATGCCGTCTTCGTTGCCTTTGGTGCGCACGAAACGGCTAAGTCCGCGCCCTGCGAAAATATCGTAGATCTTGCCCACGCCCAAGGTGTCGTGACCCGCTTGGAGCAGGTCGTCGAGCATATTGTGGGGGGCTTGCAAACTAAAATCGTGGCGGTTGGTGGTGCGGGTATAGGGCCACTCCCCCGTAAAGGGACGGGCGATGACGCGCCCCACGCCGTGCTCGCCTTGCAGGATGTTGCGCGCGATCTCGCAATAGCGGTACAACTCCTCCACGGGGACGTAGTCCTCGTGAGCGGCGATCTGAAACACGCTGTCCGCCGAGGTGTACACGATCAATTTGTCCTCGGCGATGGCTTGGCGACCGTAGTCTTTGATGACCTCGGTGCCGCTGTACGGCAGGTTGCACAAAGTGCCTTTGCCCGTGGCGCGCTCGAAAGCGTCGATCACTTCGGGCGGGAAGCCGTTGGGATAGGTGGGCAAGGGTCGGAGACTGATATGCCCCGCGATCTCCCAATGCCCGATGGTGGTGTCCTTGCCGTTGGACGCCTCTTGCATACGGCAATACGCGCCGATGGGGCGATCGACCTTGTCCCCCTCTACCCCGTCGATATTGAAAAGACCCATCTCCCGCATATGGGGGACGGCAAAACCTTTGGCAAGGGACGCCGAACGCAAGGTGTTGGCTCCCTCGTCGCCAAAGCGCGCGGAGTCGGGACAAGTGCCGCATCCGCAACTATCCAGTACGATCAAATAGACGCGTTTCATCAAGCCAGCCTCAAAGCGATCTTCATCATGTCCTCGAAGGAGTTTTGGCGGTCCTCGGCGGACAGGTATTCGTCGTGCAGGGGACGATCGGAGATGGTGCATATCGCCAGCGCTTTTTTACCCGCTTTGGCGGCGTTGTAGTAGAGGGCCGCCGCTTCCATCTCCACAGCCAAAATGCCCATGGCTTGATACTTTTGGAACAAGCCCTCTCTCGCGTCGTAGAAGGTGTCCGAGCTAAACAGATTGCCCACCGCGTGGGGAATGTGCAACTCCTCGGCGATCTTGACCGCACGGGACAACAGATCGTAGTCGGCGATGGGGGCGAAAGTGCCGCCGCCCAAGTCGAATTGGTCGCCGAAGTGGGAGTTGGTGCAAGCGCCCATACCGAACACCACGTCGCGCAGTTGGACTTTGTCCGAGCAAGCGCCCGCCGAGCCGATGCGAATGATCTGCTCCACCCCGTAAAAATTGAAAAGTTCGTAACTATAAATGCCGATAGAGGGCATACCCATACCCGACGCCATCACGCTGACGGGTTTGCCTTGGAAGGTGCCGGTGTAGCCCTGTACCCCGCGCACGTTGTTGACGAGGACGGGATCGTCCAAAAAGTGCTCCGCCACGTAGCGGGAGCGCAAAGGATCGCCGGGCATCAGCACGGTGGGGGCGAATTCGCCCAAACGGGCGGTGATGTGAGGGGTGGGAATAGCGGTCGTAACGTTGCCCATAGTTTTACTCCTGTTGTTTGATGATCTTGACGATGGCGGACGTGCCCAGACGCTCGCAGCCGAGTTTGAGATAGTCTTCGGCGTCCTCGATGGAGCGAATACCGCCCGCGGCTTTCATTTTGACGCCCTCGCCGATATGCTCGGCAAAGAGGGCGATGTCCTCTCGGGTGGCGCCACCCGTGGAAAAGCCGGTGCTGGTCTTGATAAAGTCGGCGCCCGCTTGGGTGACGATCTCGCACATTTTGACCTTTTCCTCTTGGGTCAACAGGCAGGTCTCCACGATCACTTTGAGGATATGGTCGCCGCACGCCTTTTTGAGCAGTTTGATCTCGTCTTTGACGGCGTCAAACTCCCCTGCTTTGACGAGGTTGGTATTGATGACCATGTCGATCTCGTCCGCCCCGTTGTGGATAGCGTCCATCGTCTCGAAAAACTTGACCGAAGTGGTGTGGTAGCCGTTGGGAAATCCGATGACCGTGCAAACGGCGGGAAGGGACAGCGAGGGGTCGCTCTCCTTGATCGCGTCCAAATACACCCTTGCCTGTTTGACAAAGAAGGGAGGGATACATACCGAGGCGGTGCCGTACTTGATACCGTCGTCGATCAATGCCCGAATGTCCTGCCAAGTCGCGGTGCGGCTGAGCAACGTGTGGTCTACGTGTTTGCAAATCTCTCTATAGTCCATACTCTCTCCTTTGTGCCCGAAGGCGTGTGCTATATTGATTATAACCGATTATCGACCGCCTGTCAATACGCCCCTTTTGCTACAAACGGTGCGAATTGAGTCGAGGCAAAATGTCTACCCATCCGCAACATCCCAATGGGATATATCGCATTCGGCTTGCCCGAATATATCGCAACACAGCCCCCTTGATCGTGACAAGGGGGCTGTGTTATATCGCAAATCCTATGGGATTTATATCGCTTAGGCGTTTTGTGAAAGACGCCGCAAAGGCGGCACTGATCAAAGCACTCGGACGAATGCGGCGATCTTGTCGTTGGCTTCGCGACTGGTGCGCCACAAGGGATACAGCACCGGAAAACCGCTTTCCAACACGTGTTCCTTGTCCTCTTCCTTGGGATAGCGCAGCAAATTGACCGTGCGGGACAACGCTTCCAACCGTTTGCTCGTCGAAAGCGCGTCTTTGAGATACCTGTCCTTATCCGACGTGACGATCATCACGGGAGGGCAATCCACCGACAAATTGGCGTCGAAATCGAGGTAATCCATACCTTTTTTGGCGCGGTAATCCTTGCCGAAAAGGTCGTTGCCCAACACACCCCAAAAAGGCTTGTCCAGTCTTGCGCGCGGGCAGAGGGGGGCGCCGATGGCGACCAATCCCGACAAGGGCAAGGGGGAAAGCAAATAGTCGCTCAAAGAGGCGGACGCCCAGTACTCTTGCATACGGCGGTTGCCGCTGACGTTCAGAGCAGTCGCCGCCAAATGGCCGCCCGTACCCACTCCGCAAAGAGCGATCGCCGTCACGGTGATAGCGTCGGCACTCTCCCCGTCAAGGGACAATCCCAACGCTTGGGCGTTGACTCTCAACCAATCCAAAAAACAAAATACGTCGCCGAGTTGGGCGTGAAAAGCGTCGAATTGCCCGTCCAGTGCGCGCGTATAGTTGAGAGACGCGACCAATACGCCGCGGCGCGCCATCTCCAACGCAAAGGGACGGCAATCTTTTTTGTCCCCGTCGAAAGGATTGTCGTGCAACAACACCATCAAGGGCAGTTTGTTGCCGAAAGTACCCATGGGCGCGTAAAAGTCCACCATCCTGTGGGTGGCGTTGCCGTAAGAGACGTTGCAGATCTCCTCGATGGTCATAGGGGTCTCGTAGGGAGTCCGCTTTTGCAACTCCTTGATGCGCTTGTCCCGTTTTGCGTAGTACGACTGTAACAACTTGTTCATGCTTGTAGTATAGTCCCTTTCCTTGGCAAAAGTCAACGAAAAGGACGCGTCCCCGCTTCTTTGCGGTAATTAAAAAAGGCGGCGGCACACGTTTGCCACCGCCTATATCGTTACATCAAATAAGTGCACGCAGCCAGTGCCGCTATCGCGCCGTCGGCAGACGCGGTGGTCAACTGCCTAATCTGCTTGGTGCGACAGTCGCCCGCCACGAACAAACCCTCGGTGCGGGTGGTACAACTCTCATCCGCCGCCAAGTAGCCGTAGCGATCCAGATCCGCCAATTCCTCGTAGGGCTTGTTGTCGGGGATCTGCCCGATCGCCACGAACAGACCTTTGCACGCGACGTCTCTTTCCCCGTCGGGCGCTTTGATATGCACGCCTTCCACCTCGTCTTTGCCCAAGATCTCGGTGACTGCGGTGTTGAATTGATAGTGGATATTGGGGGTGCGCTTGACCGTATTGACCAAGATCTCGTCCCCCGTAAAGTCGGGCGTGATGATCATTTGGTACACGTTGCGGCAGTACTGGGACAACAGGATCGCGTATTGCAAAGCCGCGTTGCCGCTACCCACCAACACGACGTCCTCGCCCTTGTAAAAGGGTCCGTCGCACACGGCGCAGTAGGACACGCCTTTGCCTACCAATTCTTCCTCTTTTTCCAATCCCAAATGACGGTGCTTGACGCCCGCCGCCACGATGACCGAGCGACCTTCGTGCACGCCGTAGTCGGTCTTGATCTCAAATACGCCGTCCTCTCTTTTGGCGACCGCTTCTACCCTTTCCAACTCAAAATCCGCGCCCCGTTCCATGACTTGCTCAAACACTTTGTTTGCCAAGTCCGAGCCGCTGATAGAGGGGATGGTGGGATAGTTCTCCACCTTGGGGCTGTTGGCGATCTGCCCGCCGATGGTGTCGGATTCGATGATCAAAACTTTCTTTTCGTTGCGTTGGGCGTACAGAGCGGCGGTCATACCCGCCATGCCTGCGCCGATAATGACGATATCGTACATACTACTCTCCTTGTCGTGGGGGTCAAAACGGCTCCGCACCCTCGTGCGAAGCCGTCTGTTGGGTTGCGATGATTTAACGGGATTCGATGTAGCGCTTGACTTCGCTGGCGTTTTCGTAGCGGTCGAAACCGGTACCGTTGGGCACCAACAGGGTGGGCGCTTTCTTGACGCCGTAGGCGATAGTCAAATCCTTGTTGTCCTCAGCGTCCACCACTTTGTAGCTGACGCCCGCTTTGTCCAACATACTCTTGGACAGTTTGCAGTTGGGGCAAGTCTTGGTCGCAAACAGCAGGATCTCGCCTTGGGGACGGGACTCGTCGAAGTCGGGAGCGAACGCGTCCGCGCCGCAGCAGGGAGCGTCCATATAAGGTTTGGCTTCATGATGCATGACCGAGGTGTCGATGTCGTAGACCTTGCGATCCTTAAACTCTTGGGTCTTGCCGTCGTTCCAGTTTTGCACGGGACGATAGTAACCGGTGATACGGCTGTACACTTCCGCCTTTTTGCCGCAGGTGGGACACACGAAGTGCTCGCCCGTGATGTAGCCGTGCTCGGCGCACACCGAGTACGTGGGCGACAAGGTGTAGTACGGCAATTTGTAGTTTTCGGCGATCTTGCGCACCAAGGTGGCGGCGGCGCGCCAATCGGGCAATTTTTGACCCAAGAAGGCGTGGAACACGGTACCCGAGGTGTACAGAGTTTGCAATTCGTCCTGGATATCCAACGCCTCGAAGATGTCGCTAGTGTAGCCCACGGGCAGGTGGGAGGAGTTGGTGTAATAGGTGGTGCCGTTCATGTTGGCGAAGATCATGTCGGGATAACGCTTTTTGTCATGCTTTGCCAAACGATAAGAGGTGGACTCGGCGGGAGTGGCTTCCAAGTTGTACAGATCGCCGTACTCCTCTTGGTAGTCGGACAACCTTTCTCTCATGTGGTTGAGCACCTTTTTGGTAAAGGCTTGGGCGGCGGGGTCGACCAAACTCTTACCCAGCCACTTGGCGTTAAGACACGCTTCGTTCATACCCACCAGACCGATGGTCGAGAAGTGGTTGGCGAACGTGCCGAGGTAGTGCTTGGTATATGGATACAACCCGTTCTCCATCAGTTGAGTGACCACTTTGCGCTTGATGGACAAGCTGCGAGCCGAGATATCCATCAATTTGTCCAAACGGGAGAAGAACTCGTTTTCGTCCGCGCTGAGATAGGCGATACGAGGCATATTGATGGTCACCACGCCGATACTGCCGGTGGATTCGCCGCTGCCGAAGTAGCCGCCCGACTTTTTGCGCAATTCCCTCAAGTCCAAACGCAAGCGGCAACACATACTGCGCACGTCCGAAGGTTCCATATCGCTGTTGATATAGTTGGAGAAATAGGGAGTGCCGTACTTGGCGGTCATTTCAAACAGCAACTTGTTGTTTTCGGTCTCCGACCAATCGAAGTCGCGGGTGATACTGTAGGTGGTGATGGGGTATTGGAAACCGCGGCCGTTGGCGTCGCCCTCGATCATCACCTCGATAAACGCCTTGTTGACCATCGCCATCTCTTTGACGCAATCCTTGTACTTGAAGTCCATCTTTTTGCCGCCGACGATGGCGTTGAGTTCCGCCAAGTCATTGGGCACGACCCAGTCCAAAGTCACGTTGGTAAAGGGAGATTGGGTACCCCAACGAGAGGGCGTGTTGACCCCGTAGATAAAGGA
>CADBTQ010000056.1 GCA_902797685.1 uncultured Eubacteriales bacterium
GGATATACCGTATCTCGGCTTGTACAACGCGTGTTCGACTTTCGCCGCGGCGTTGATATTGGGGTCGATCTTGATCGACGGGGGTTATATGCGCACGGTCGCTTGCTCGACGTCGAGCCACTATTCCACGGCGGAGCGGCAATATCGTTATCCGTTGGAATTGGGAACGCAGATGACACCCACGGCCCAGTGGACGGTGACGGGGAGCGGCTGTAGCATCCTTTGTCACCAAGGGGATGGTCCAAAGATCACTTGCGCGACCATCGGACAAGTGGTGGACTACGACGTGACCGATCTCAACAACATGGGGGCGGCAATGGCGCCCGCCGCGGCGTACACCATTGCAAAACACCTCAAGGAGAGGGGAGTCGATCCCGATTATTACGATTGTATCGTAACGGGTGATTTGGGGATATTCGGGTCGGAGATGTTGGTGCAACTGTTGCAAAGCGACGGCATCGATATCGCGCATCTTCACCAAGACTGCGGCAAACTCATCTTTGACGAAAAGCAAAAAGTCCACATGGGCGGCTCGGGAGCGGGGTGCAGTAGTTTGGTATTCAATACCTACTATTTGACCAAACTGCGGGAAGGCGAAATAAGCAAAATGTTGTTCGTGCCCACGGGTGCATTGATGAGCAAAGAGTCGTCTTTGCAGGGGGAAAGTATTCCCGCCATAGCGCACGCCCTGGCGATCGAGGTGTAGTATGGAGATCTTTTTGGAGTTTGTCAAATGTTTTGCGGTGGGCGGATCAATCTGTTTGATCGGTCAATTGCTCATCAATTATACCAAAATGACCTCTTCTCGCATCCTCGTGATCTTTTTGCTGCTCGGGTGTTTGTTGCAAGCGGTAGGCGTCTTTGACTATATCAAAGATTTTGCGGGCTGCGGGGTGACCATACCCATCACGGGCTTTGGCGCGACCCTCGTCGAGGGGGCGATCAGCGGTATGCACGAAAAGGGTCTGTTGGGGGTGCTGTTGGGCAGCGTTACGGCAGGAGCCGCTGGGCTTGGCGCCGCGATCCTATTCGGCTTTTTGATGGCGATCATCTTTAAGTCGAGGACAAAATCGTGATCAATGCACGAATAATTGTTACGATCAGGGAATCAAATCCAAGTAATTGGTACTATCCGTGCCGTTGACGTACACGCCGGGGACTTCGCCCGCAAACACGTATTCGACCACAGGAACGTAACGGGTGACGACGAAGGGCTCGGAGGAGAGCGGGACAACAAGGTGTGCCGATACGTCTACTTGTAAGTAAACCGAATACCGCACCCGGTTGATGCCCGCGCTCTCGAGCGAGGAAAGATAGCGGCAGTCGGTGGAGTAGTCGACGGTAAGGGTATAGTCCACGTTTCGTCCTTTGTCGGCGAGATAGGCGGAGCCCAAAAACGCCCCGCGGGGAAGGGATAGCAAAAGATGGCGGTACAGGGACAAACCATCCTGTATCGCGATTTGCGTTTTGTCGGCAAGTAGGGATAATTTGGCGCCGTCCACGTTGACGGTAGTGGGAGATGCGGTGTAGTCAACGAGTTTGCCGGTATCGTATTCGGCCAAAACGGGCATTACGGCGCGATCCACTAAGGATCTGACCTGCTGTTCGACGAGCGAGCGGGCGGAAGCGGTCAGTTGTGTGCGATAAGCGCGGGTCAAGCGAACAGAGCTTACCGCAACCAACGCGATAAGCACGACGAGTATACCCGCTACCACCCACTTTTTCATGCTATATTGTATGCAATACAAGTTGATTTTTGAATTGTTGGTCCTAACACTTGCTTTTGGGAGGGTATTGTGGTAAATTAAAATATAGATATTTTAATCGGGAGAAAAACCATGATAGATTCGATTGAACAACTGGTAAAAAGAGCATTGGAAGCGATCGATCAAGCCAAGGAAACCACCGATCTCAACGAGATCAGGGTCAGGTTTTTGGGCAAAAACGGCGCTTACACCGAGATTTTGAGGGGGATGAAGGACGTCAAGCCCGAAGACAAACCCCGTTTGGGCAAACTTATCAACGAAGGGCGCGTCCGTTTGGAGACCGTCCTCGCCGAGAAAGAAGCCGCCTTCCGCGCCGCCGAGATGGCGAGAGTGTTGGAGAAAGAGGCGATCGACGTCACACTGGATAAGTCGCAGCCCATCGGCAGTTTGCACCCCATCACCAAGGTAAAAAACGAGATCTTGGATATCTTCGTGGGATTGGGCTTTAAGGTGGAAGAAGGCCCTGAGATCGAGACCGATTACTTCAACTTCCAGTTGATGAACATTCCCAAGGATCACCCCGCAAGAGATATGCAAGATACCTTCTACGTGTCCGAAAATACGCTGTTGCGCACTCATACCTCGCCCATGCAGGCGCACGTTATGTTGAGCCAAAAGCCGCCTATTCGCATCGTGGTGCCCGGTAAAGTGTACCGCGCGGACGACGACGCGTCGCACAGCCCCATCTTTAATCAGATCGAGGGACTGGTCGTAGACAAGGACGTGTCCTTGGCGCACCTTAAGGGTACGTTGGATACGGTGGCGAAGGCGTTATTCAACCAAGACACCAAGACTCGTTTCCGTCCCAGTTATTTCCCCTTTACCGAGCCTTCGGTCGAAGTGGACGTGACCTGTTCGGTGTGCGGCGGCTCGGGTTGCCGTCTGTGCAAGGGTACGGGTTGGATCGAAATATTGGGCGCCGGCGTAGTCAATCCCAAAGTGCTTGAAAATTGCGGAGTAGATCCCAACGAATACAGCGGTTTTGCCTTTGGCTTGGGCGTGGATCGTATCGCCATGATCAAATACGGCGTACCCGATATCCGCTCTTTCTACGAAAACGACGTGCGTTTTCTCAAACAATACAAATAGGAGGAAGGAGTTATGAAAGTACTGTATAGCTGGCTCAAAGATTTTGTCAAATTGGACGACGTTGCTCCTTCCGTGTTGGCGGACAAATTGGTCAAGGCGGGGTTTGAAGTGGAGGAGACGATCGATCTGTCCTCCTCGTACGTCAATATCGCGGTGTGTCAGATCACCTCGATCGAGCAACACCCCAACGCCAACAAACTGCTCGTCTGCCAAGTGGACGTGGGCGGCCAGGGTACTCGTCAGATCGTGACGGGCGCGCACAACATTCAAGTGGGCGACATCGTGCCCGTATGCTTGGACGGCGCTATCCTTCCCGACGGCAAGGAGATCCACACGGGCGAGTTGAGAGGCGTGGAAAGCCAAGGTATGTTTTGCGGCGGTAGCGAATTGGGTCTGGACGACTCGGACTACAACGGCGCGGGCTTTGACGGTATCTTTATCCTCAACAACGCCTTTAGTGCCGACAGACTGCTACTCGGCATGGATATCAACGATCTGATCGACACTCGCGACGTGATCTTGGACGTGGGCGTAACTGCCAATCGTCCCGACACCAACAGCGTGTACGGTATCGCCCGAGAAGTGGCAGCCGTATTGGATCGGCCCCTCAAACCCTTTGCCAACCTCGAGTGGAAGGAAGAGGGCAACGTGGAAGATATGGTCAAAGTGAGCGTACTTGCCCAAGACCTCTGCCCGCGCTATATGATCAAGGGGCTGACGGATATTACCGTCAAAGCCTCGCCCGAATGGATCAGGCGCAGACTGCGCAAGGTGGGGCTTCGTCCCATCAACAACGTGGTGGACGCCACCAACTACGTATTGCTCGAGGTGGGACAACCCATGCACGCGTTCGACTACCGCGAAGTGGAAGGGCAGGAGATCGTCGTGCGTCGCGCCAAGAGCGGGGAACACATCGTCACTTTGGACGGCAAAGACAGCGTGTTGGACGAGGACAATTTGGTGATCTGCAATGCCCAAAAGCCCATGGCTCTCGCGGGTATTATGGGCGGTCTTGCTTCGGGAGTCAAACCCGATACCGATTGCATTTTGTTGGAGTCCGCGCGGTTTGCACGCGACAATATCCGCCGTTCGAGCAAAAAACTTGGGATCCGCTCGGATTCGTCCGCGCGGTTTGAAAAGGGTATCGACTATATCAGTCAAGAGTGGGCGATCGAGCGCTGCGTTTCGATGCTGCTCGCTCAAGGCGTAGGCAAAGTGAAGGGCGGTGTGATCGACGTAAAATCGGAATTGCCCCAAGATAGGCACCTCGACGTCTCCGTCGACAAGATCAACCGCATTTTGGGGATCGTTGTGCCCCCAAGCGAGATGGTGTCTATCCTCAATCGCCTCTCCCTCAAAACGACGCTTGACGGCGACGTGCTTAAGGTGATCGTACCGCCATATCGCGAGGACATCGTGGGCGCCAACGATTTGGCGGAGGAGATCATCAGGCTGTACGGCTACGACAATATCGTATCGACTCCTCTTGACGGGATGCACCAAACGCACGGCGGATTGTATCCTCGTCAAAAGTGGATCAACGAGATCAAAACTTTGTTGTCGGGGACAGTCGGCGGTCACGAGATACTGTCTTATAGTTTCGTCACACCCAAATCCAACGATTGGTTGGGGTTGGCGAAAGACGATCCTCGCCGCCATATGATCGAGATCCTCAACCCTTTGGGGGAGGAAGTGTCGGTTATGCGCACCTCTTTGGCGCACTCGATGATCAAAACGATCGCGTACAATTTGGCGCACAGCAACAAAGACGCCCTGTTGTACGAAGTGGGCAAGATCTACCTTCCCGATAGCGAGCAACCCAGTCGCGAGGTGGAGACCTTGGCTTTGGGCGCATTTGGCGAGGGAAAAGATTTTTACAGCCTCAAGGCGGTGTTGGATCAGGTGGCGAGCAAACTCAACGTCAAATTGCGATATCATGCGGGCTCGGAGCCTTATCTGCATCCCGGACGTAACGCGGACGTACTGCTTGACGGCGCAAAAATCGGGTATATCGGGGAAGTGCATCCCCAAGTCGCCGCTCGTTACAAGATCGACGGCAGGGTGTATATCGCCGAGATCGATTTGGAAAAATTGATCGCCCAAGCGAAGGACCATCTGCCATACGTGGCGTTGCCCAAGTACCCCTCGATCAGCCGCGACTTGGCGTTTGTCATCCGCGCTAAGGTCACGGGCGATCAGATCCTCGAGACCATCAAAGGCGCTTGCGACGACAAACTCGAAGACCTGTATATCTTCGACGTTTACGAAGGCAAAGGCATTTTGTCCGGGTTTAAGAGCGTGGCAGTCACCGTCGTGTTCCGCGATCCCAATAGGACTTTGGTCGACCAAGAAGTGGTCGAGAGGGTAGACAAGATCCTCGTCGCCATGAAAGAGACCTGGGGAGCGGTGCTGCGCTAATGGAATTACTGGCTCCCGCAGGATCCATCGAGTCGCTCAAAGCGGCGGTAGCGGCGGGCGCCGATGCGGTGTACTTGGGGTTGGGTGTACTTAACGCCCGCGCCAAGTCCACCGATTTTAGTTTGGATAATTTGACCGAATGGGTGCGGTATTGTCACTTGTACGGAGTCAAAGTCTACGTCACGGTCAACGTAGAGCTGTTTGAAGACGAAATACCTCTCATGCGTGACCTTGTCGACGGTATCGTCAATGCAGGTTGCGACGCGGTGATCGCCTCGGATATGGCGACTATCGACTATTGCTTGCGCAAAGGGATCGCCGTGCACGTTTCGACCCAAGCGGGAGTACATACCGTCGAAGGCGCCAAGTTTTTTGCCGAAATGGGGGTAAAGCGGGTCGTTTTGTCCCGCGAATATGCCCTAAGCCAAGCCAAAGCCATCGCCGATTTGGGGATCGAGGTGGAAGTGTTTGTCCACGGGGCGTTGTGCGTTTCCTTTTCGGGTGGGTGCTTGCTCAGCTCGTACATCGGGGGGCAGAGCGGCAATCGCGGTCGGTGCAAACAGCCTTGCCGTCAGCTTTACACCGCTTACGACGAAGAGGGCAAGCCGTTGGATAGCGGCTACTTGATCTCGCCCAAGGACTTGGCGTACGATCGAGACCTTGCCGCCCTTCAAGAGGCGGGAGTTACCTCTCTTAAGATCGAGGGTAGGCTCAAGCGTCCCGAGTACGTGTCCGAAGTGACGGAGTATTACCGCGCTTTACTTAATGGCGAAAAACCGACAAGGGATAGGTTGTTGACCATTTACAACCGCGGGGGATTCGGTCGCGGGTATTGGGACGGTAAACCCATTATCTACAAACACGATCCCACCCATATCGGCGTCGGTATCGGCAAGGTGGTAAAGACGATCGAGCGGGGCGGATATGCGTACGCTTATATCCGATCCGATCGCGAGATCGTCAAAGGAGACGGGCTCAAGATCATGCGTGGAGATCTCGCCGTCGGAGGGTCGGACGTTACGTCGGTAACCTTTGACAAAGGCTTGTATATGGTCCCCGTCAGTCGCGGGGTCAAGGTCGGCGACGAGGTCCGATTGACGACTTCCGCCGTCCAGCTCAAAGAGGCGGGAGATCGGGTGCGCAAAATACCCGTGGGAATGAAACTCCGTTTGGCGGAGGGCGAGCCTGCTAATCTGACGGTAGACGGTTTGTCGGTCTCCGGCGCGACAGCGGGGCAAGGGCGTGAAATGACCCAAGAGGAATTGCGCTCTCAACTCGCCAAGACGGGCAATACTCCTTTTGTCGCAAGCAAGATCGAGGTGGACTACCAAGGGGGATATCTTCCCAAGTCGGCTCTTAACGCCTTGCGCAACGAAGCGTTGGATAGGCTCAAACGGGTATTGGAAAGTCGACCTCCTCTGCGGTATGAAAGCAAAGAGATCGTAATGCCCGCCAAGGCGGATATTCGTTATCAAAGCGTGGTGGAAGTAGACGATATTCGTCAAGTCTCGGCGGACGCCGTCGTCTTTAACCCCGTTCAACTTAACGTCGAGACCTTGGAAAAGATGCGCAATGCGTACGATATGCCCGCTTTCGTCAAGATACCGAGGGTATATCCCGATCGCTACGACGATGTGATCGAATGGGCGAAAGAGCACGGTTTGGGGCTTGTCGCCGACAACGTAGCGACCGTTTGGACGGCAAGACGCTACGGTCTTCGATATATAGCGGGTATCGGGCTCAATATCACCAATACCTATGCCGCCGACGTTTTTGCCGACGCCGTGATGGTAGTCGCTTCGCCCGAAGCGAAACAACTGCCCAAAGGGGCGGTCAGATACGGCGGAGCGATCCCTTTGATGACTTGGGCGCATTGCCCGTGGCAAACGGTGACGGGCAAAACCTGTAAGGACTGTACGCACAAGGGGAAGTCCTTGTCGATGGAAAGCAAGGGGAAGTCCTTTTGGATCAAACCGACCGTGGGTAGAGGTTGCACGTACACCATGTACGCGCCCACGATCCTAAGAGAGGGCAACTACAACAATTTGGTTTCGATCCCGTCAGCGGGGGAGAGCCGACCGTTTGACGAGGTGGAATGATGGAACAAAAGACGCTTAGATCAATGGAATACGACAAGATCATGTCGAAAGTCGCTTCCTTTGCCCAAAGCGAAAAGGGAAAGGAAGTGTTGTTGCAAACCGCCCCCGCCGAATATATGGCGGACTGCCAAGCGCTGTTGGATCAGACTGCCGAAGCGGACGAATTGCTGTATGCGCACGGCGTCAATCCACTCCTTGCCGTAGACGACGTGGAAGACGATTTGACCATGAGCGCCAAAGGCTCCATTCTTTCGATGGGGGATCTACTCAAGATCGCACGGCTACTGAGAGTGACTTCTGGCGTCTCTTCTTCCATCGGGAGATCGCCCGCTAACGCGCCCTTACTCAAAGAGATGGCGGGCAAATTGTATTTGGCGGACGAATTGGAACGCCGTATATCCCTTGCCATTTTGTCCGATACCGAAATGAGCGACAACGCTTCGGCAAAACTGTCCTCTGTACGGCAACAGATCAAGAGGGGCAACGAGCGGTTGAGAGAAAAACTGCAATCCTTTATCACCAGCAAAGAGTATGCGCCTTATCTACAAGACGCCATCGTGACCAAGCGGGGAGATCGCTACGTGATCCCCGTTCGCAACGAGTACAAGTCCCAAATCAAAGGTTTGGTGCACGATCAATCGGCAAGTGGTCAAACCTTCTTTATCGAGCCCTTGGCGGTGGTGGAACTCAACAACGAGTTGAGAGAATTGGAGATTGAGGAGCAAAAGGAGATCGAGCGCATTTTGGCGGACTTTTCGGGCTCGGTCGGCATGATCGCCGAGGAACTCACCCGCAATCTGCGCATCATCGAGGAATTGGACGTCATTTTTGCCCGCGCTGTGTACGGGCATAGCGTCAACGGGGTCAAACCCACCCTCAACGACAAGCATTATATCGAGATCAAAGAAGGAAGACACCCCTTGATACCCAAACACAAAGTGGTGCCCGTCACCATGATCTTGGGCAAGGATTACGATCTACTTTTGGTGACGGGGCCTAATACGGGCGGCAAAACGGTCACCCTCAAATTGACGGGTCTATTCGTGTTGATGGCGATGTCGGGTCTGTTTTTGCCCGCCGATCACGCCGATATCGGGATATTCCAAAACATTTATGCGGATATCGGGGACGAGCAGAGTATCGAACAAAACCTCTCCACCTTTTCCTCTCATATGCGTAACGTGGTTCACATGGTTGACTTAGTGGACGAGGATACTTTGGTGTTGATCGACGAATTGGGCTCGGGCACCGATCCCGAACAAGGGGCGAGTTTGGCTGTGCATATCACCGATTATATACTGAGATCGGGGGCAAAGGCGGTCATCACCACCCACTACAGTTCGCTCAAAGAGTACTCGTATGCGACCCCCCGCGCCGAAAACGCTTGTATGGATTTCGATCCCAAGACCTACGCGCCGTTGTATCGCTTGATCATAGGGATACCGGGCACGTCCAACGCGTTGGAGATCGCAAGGCGTTTGGGACTAAAACCCGAGATCGTGGACGCCGCCGAAAAGGGGCTCGATCACGACAAGGTGTCCTTTGAAGAGGTGCTGATCGGAGCGGATCAGACGAGACGGCGCGCCGAGGAAGAAAAGAAAAAATATCAAGAACTCAACGCCGAGCTGCAAGAGGAGATCCGCTTGTCTAAGCAAGAGCAAGCCAAATTGCGCTTGCAAACGGACAAGTTGACTCAAAACGCCCGCAAAGAGGTCAAACGA
>CADBTQ010000057.1 GCA_902797685.1 uncultured Eubacteriales bacterium
ATCAAAGCGGCGTATCGTAAGATGGCGAAAAAGTACCATCCCGACCTTTATACTACCAAATCGGACGCCGAAAAGAAGAACGCCGAAGAGATGTTCAAAAAGGTCAATCACGCCTACCAAGTTTTGTCCGATCCCCAAAAGAAAGCCGCATACGATCAATACGGTAGCGAGGACGGTCCTCAATTTGCGGGGGGCAGTCAAGGTTTCAGCGCGGGTTTCGGCGGATTTGGGGACGTGTTCAGCGACATTTTCTCCCAGTTTACAGGCGGCTCAAGACGCGCCAGCCCCAACGAGCCCAGACGTGGCGACGACATACAGGTGCGCGTCAGCATCGAGTTTATGGAGAGCGTCAAAGGGGTACAGCGCGACCTCAAGTTCCGCAGGAGAGAGACCTGTCCCACGTGTCACGGCACAGGCGCCAAGAGCGCGTCGAGTATCAAGACCTGTTCGCGCTGTAACGGCACAGGCAGGGTGAGAGTGCGCACCAACACCATCTTCGGATCGATGGTGCAGGAGAGCGAGTGTCCCGACTGCGGCGGCAAAGGCAAGACCATCGCCGACAAGTGTCCAGAGTGTCAGGGCAAAGGCTTCGTCTACAATATCCGCACGGTTCATAGCCGTATTCCCGCGGGTATCAGCGACGGGCAATCTTTCGTTCACCAAGGAGAGGGCGATTGCGGCGTCAACGGCGGCATGAGCGGCAATTTGATCGTGCAGATCAACGTCAAACCCCATCCTTTGTATACTCGTCGCAACAACGATCTCTTGTACGAAATGCCCATCTCCTACGTGGTGGCGGCATTGGGCGGCGACTTGGACGTACCCACGCCTTACGGCAACGTCACATACAAGATCCCCGAAGGGACTCAGACGGGCGCCGTGTTCAAGATCAAGGGCAAGGGTATGAAGTCGGTATCCCGCGACGCTTACGGCGATCTGTACGTCACCGTCAAAGTGGTCACGCCTACCAAGTTGACCCGAGCGCAGCGCGATTCGCTCGCAGCCTTTGGCGATAGTTTGGGCGCAAGTCAAGAGGAGAGCATCAAAAAGTTCAAATCGACTTTCGGAGGAAACGTATGATCTACTCGGTCAACGTCGTCACCAATCGGGCGGGGGAAGAACTCATTTCGGCGTATTTGTACGGAATGGGAGCGTCCGGCGTCAATATCTCCGACCCCGACGATCTCAAAGACCTGTTGTCAGGCAGTTTGGACACCTATTGGGATTACATAGACGACAGTTTGTTTACCAATTCCCACGACGTATTGGTGTCGGGCGTATTTGAAAGGGAGCCCACCTCGGACGAGATCGACTCTCTCAAGTCGCAGATCGCCTTTGCCAAAGAGCAAATGCCCGTCGATATCGGGTCTTGCCAAGTCGAATTGCTTTCTCAACAAGAGGAGAATTGGTTGGAGAATTGGAAACGATTTTACCACACCATCAAAGTAGGGGATATCACCGTTTTGCCCGCATGGGAGCAAGTTCCCGACGAGGGGATCGTCGTGAGGATCAATCCCGCCGGCGCGTTCGGCTCGGGCGAACACCAAACTACCCGCCTTTGTTTGACTTTGTTGTCCGGGCTTGACGTCAAAGGAAAACAAGTGTTGGACGTAGGCTGCGGCTCGGGCATACTCGGTATCGCCGCTCTCAAAATGGGCGCAAAAAGTTGCTATTTTGCGGATATCGACGAGGGGTGTTTGTCCAACATGAAAGACAACGCCCGTCTCAATCAAGTGACCGATTACGAGGTCAAATGCGCCTCTTTGTGCGAGGGCTGTCCCGTAGTCGGCGATATCATGCTCGCCAACATCACGGCGGATATCCTCATCATGTTGTCCCGCCAGGCTGGCGATTATCTAAAGGATGGGGGCAAATTGATCGTCTCCGGCATCATCGCCGAACGGGACGAGGAAGTGGTCAAAGCGTTTTGCGAGCAGGGGTTTGAAGTCAAAGAGAGTTTGGCTTTGGACGACTGGCGCGCGCATTTGCTGCAAAAGACATAATGGAACTGAGGAGATTTTATGTAGATCTAGGCTCCATCCGCGAAGGAATAGCGGAAGTGAGAGGAGAGGAGTATCGCCATATGACGGGGGTGCTCCGTTTTCGCGTAGGTTTTCGCTTGATCTTGTGCGACGGTAGCGGCAACGACTACTATTGCACCGTAACCGCCGTCGACAAGGACAAAGCGGTCTGCCAAGTGGACGAAATCCACCCCAATGAGAGCGAATTATCCTATGACTTGACCCTTGCCATGTCCCGTATCAAGCAAGAGAAATTGGAGATCGCCGTGCAAAAAGCGGTGGAGATCGGCGTCAAGCGCATTATCCTTTTCGCGTCCCGCTATACCGCCGAGCCTAAAGTTAGGCAGGATCGGATCGAGCGCATCGTCAAGGAAGCGTGCAAACAGTGCGGGCGGGCTGTTTTGCCCCAAGTTTCGTTTGCGGATAACATAGACGGTATGATCGACAAAGCCGAGGGCAAATTGCTCGTCGCTTACGAAAAAGCCGATTTGCAAAGTCGCCTTAGCGACCTCATCGGGCAAGAGGACGGCTATAGCGTCGTGATCGGACCCGAGGGCGGTTTCGCTCGAGAAGAAATCGAACAACTTGCCGCACGCCACGCGGAGACTTTCAGTTTGGGCGCGCGCATTTTGCGCGCCGAGACCGCGGCGATCGTCTCTTTGGGCGACGTGGTATGTATAAGAGGTGAATGATGAAAGTAGCCATTATCAATTTGGGATGTAAAGTCAACCAATGCGAGTGCGATTCCATCGCCGAACGGTTCAAAAAGGACGGTTTCGAGGTCGCGCAGGAGTTTTGTCCCGCCGACGTGTACGTCATCAATACCTGCGCCGTGACCCAAGAAGCGGAAAAAAAGAGCCGCCAGTGCGTGGCGAGAGTGCGCAAGTATAACCCTGAGGGCAAAGTGTACGTCATCGGTTGCGCGTCCCAAAAGAATCCCGACCAATTCGACAACAAAGGGGTGACTTATATCGGCGGCAACGCCGCCAAGATGGCGGTATGCGACTTACCCGTTGGGGTAGACGTCAAGCCGTTGCCCACCAAGTTCGAGACGATGGACTTAGGCTACGGCTCCCACGCAAGGGAAGTCGTCAAGATCGAAGACGGTTGCAATAATTTCTGTACATATTGTATAGTGCCTTATCTTCGCGGACGTGTTCGTTCCCGCTCGATCGATGATATCCTATGCGAGTGCAGACTGCGCGCTCTATCCTGTCGCGAGATCGTACTGACGGGTATCAATACGTCGGCTTGGGGAGAGGATATCGGGTACAAATTATCCGATCTTGTCAAGGCGCTCAAAGACGTGCCCGTGCGGTTTCGCTTCGGCTCCCTCGAGGTCAACGTAGTTGATGCCAAGTTGTTGCGCGCTATGAAGGATGGCGGCAACTTCTGCGATCACTTCCATTTGAGTCTCCAATCGGGCGACGACGGCACCCTCAAGGATATGAATCGTCACTACACCTCGGCACAGTTTGCCGAAAAGGTTCGCCTGATCCGTGATTATTTCCCCCAAGCGGCGATCACCACCGATATTATCGTGGGATTTGCGACCGAAACGGACGAACGATTCGACAATTCGCTCGCGTTTGCTCGATCGATTCGGTTTGCCAATATCCACGTTTTCCCTTATTCGCGTCGAGCGGGTACCAAAGCCTATCCCATACCGCCCGTCGATCCTCAAGTGGTATCCGAGCGGGTCAAGAGGATGACTGCGCTCAAAAACGAATTGATCGACGATTATTTGCACAGCAATATCGGATACAGGCTCCAAGCGGTGATGGAGACGGAGGACGATCTATTCGTGGTGGGGCACACCGTCAACTATATCAAGATCTACTTGCCTCGTTCCTCTTCGGTCAAGATAGGGGAGATGTACGAGGTCGTAGGCACCGAAATCTACAAAGACGGACTACTCGGCAAACGAGTATAAGGAGGTAATTATGTGCGTATTTTGTGAAATCGTCAAGGGTAATATCCCATCTCAATGCGTGTACGAAGACGAGGACGTCAAGGTGATCAAAGATCTCAATCCCCAAGCGCCCGTTCATCTTTTGGTGATCCCCAAGGAGCACTATAAGGATATCACCGAGCTGACCTCGGCTCGCGCCGCTACGTTGGGCAAAGCGCTTCAAACCATAGGCGCGCACCAAGCGGAGTGGGGTTTGGGCGGCGGATTCCGCATCGTGTCCAACGTGGGAGATGACGGCTGTCAAAGCGTACCCCATCTTCACGTTCACGTCTTAGGCGGCGCCAAATTGTCCGAATCCATGGCGTAAATCGATAGTCAAATAATGCGCACCTTCGCGGTGCGCATTATTTCATAAAAAAAGCCCGCCGAATAAGCGGGCATTGTCTTCTTAGTCGCGGCTGTTCTTTCTCTTGCGAGCGGCTTCGGCTTTCTTCTTTTTCTTAACGCTGGGTTTTTCGTAAGCCTCTTTGCGTTTGATATCGCCGATGATACCTTCCTTGGTGCATTGACGTTTGAAACGCTTGATCGCGCTATCCAAAGACTCGTTTTCACGTACCTTAACGACGGACATTCCTTTTCACCTGCCTTTCGCAAACCGATTGATGCACTTACTATAAAGCAAGAGTCGGGATTTGTCAAGCAAGAGGGCGCACTTTTTTGCAATTTTGACTAAAACCTACCGCATCTTGCCGATACTAACGGTATCGCTCGTGGCGCGTTCTTTTGCAACAAAGGGGTCTTGCTCGTTGCCTACTTTGCTTTTGCCCTTGCAAAGTCAGCATAGTTTGTTGTATAATAACATTATCATTACACGCGAGGTACTTACTATGATCAAAAAAGCTATCATTCCCGTCGCGGGTCGCGGCACCCGTATGGCTCCTATTTCCAACGTTATCGCCAAAGAGATGCTGCCTATCGGCACGCGTCCCACCTTGCAATTCATTGTGGAAGAAGCCGTATCCGGCGGAGTGGAAGAGATCTTGTTCGTCATCAATCCCGACAAAATGATCATTCCCAAATACTTTTCGGGCACAGACTCTCCCGAGATGTATGAAGTCGGTCGCAAGACGTATCCTTACGAGTGTTTGGGGAAGACCGTTCGAATCGGTTATACTTTCCAATTGCCCATTCCCGGCTCGGGCGGCGCCGTCCTATCCGGCGAGTATTTTGCCGACGGTGAGACGGTCGCCATCCTTTTCGGCGACGATATTTTCGTCGGCAGATCCGCCATCGGACAGTTGATCGAGATCTCCGAGCGCTACGGAGACAAGAGCGTTTTGGGCGTACAGATCAAAGAGGACAGCGTGGTGCGCACCTGCGCCGCCATCGAGGTGCAAAAGGATCTGGGCAATCACGGCGTCGTCAAACATATCATCGAAAAGCCGCAAGGCGTTATCCCTTCCAACTTGACTTCGCTCGGCCGTTTTGTGCTTAGCGCCAAGGGGTTTGAAGTGTTGAGGAATACCCAACAACATCGCGGGGAATTGTGGCTGACCGAAGGGCTGGACAACGAAGCGCAAGTCAACGACGTGTACTACATGCAATTCGAGGGCGTTCGCTACGACATCGGCAATCGCTACGGTTACATCCGCGCTTTCCGCGACCTCGCTCTGTTGGACGAGGAAGATCAAAACAAGTTCCAACTCTATTTGGCAGATCAAAAATAAAGAATGAATCCGACACTTTACGATCCGTCTACCAAACTATGCCTAAGCTCGGCGTTCGAACTCGCCTCTCATACGGGGGGCGAAGTGACCGCTTTGCACTTGCTCGCGGGATTTTACGCGCACCCCAACCGTGTGAGCGACTTTTTGTCCGATTACCGCATTCTTCCCGCCAAAATCCACGGGGAGTTGACGTACACGACGAGAGCGTCTAAAGCGGTGGAATCCGAAGAAGTCAAAGCGATATTCGACATTGCCGAAAGGATCGCGCCGACGACGAGCAATCGACTGGTCAGCGAATCCATTTTGTTCGTCGCACTTCTCAAAGTGCCGTCAAAGGCAGTCTCTTTGCTTAGAGCGCACGGGGTGGATCCCCAAGTCGTGTTGGCGGCGTACGAACAAAAGCCCGTCGTCGCTACCGCGCCCGCCAAAGAGGAAAAGATGGAGAGTCGAACGATCGATTCGTCGCCTTCCGCCCATCAAGCCAACGTGCAACAGTTTGCCTATACCCATGCGCCTAAGGAGCGTCGCTCTTTGGATACGCACGAATTGTTGGGTAAGTTGGGAGTGGATCTGACCGCCAAAGCCGAGAGAGGGGAGTTGGATCCCGTCATCGGCCGTGACGGGGAGATCCAGCGCACCTTGCAGATACTTACTCGCCGTACCAAAAACAATCCTTTGTTGATCGGCGAGCCGGGCGTGGGCAAATCCGCCGTCGTCGAAGGATTGGCGCAAGCGTTGGTCGAGGACAAAGTCCCCGCCAATTTGTCGGGTAAGAGGGTGTTTTCGTTGGATATCAGTTCCCTCTTGGCGGGTACTCGCTACAGAGGCGATATGGAAGAAAAGTTAAAAGACGCCCTAGCCGCCGTCAAGTCGATGGGGGACGTCATTCTCTTTATCGACGAGATCCACACCATTGTCTCGGCGGGCGCAACGGATGGCGGTAGTTTGGACGTCGCCAACATCCTCAAGCCAATGTTGGCTAGGGGAGAGTTGCAGACGGTAGGCGCGACGACTTTGGAAGAGTATCGCAAATATATCGAAAAAGACCCCGCCTTGGAGCGGCGTTTTCAACCCATCAAGGTGGACGCGCCTTCGATCGAGGATTCTATCGCTATCCTCGAGGGACTCAAATCCAAATACGAACGCTTTCACGGAGTGTCCATCTCGCCCGAAGCCATCAAAGCCGCCGTTACCTTGTCCGATCGGTATATTC
>CADBTQ010000058.1 GCA_902797685.1 uncultured Eubacteriales bacterium
GCTCAACAAAAAGATCAGCAAGAAGAATCTGTACAACTGGAGCAACATTCTTTCCATCGTACCTTACGTGTTGATCTTCGTGGCGTATATCATCGACCCGCATCACCTCAACAACGTCGGTTGGTTGATCGCCTGCTTCTTCCTCTTCGGTATCTGCGGCGGCTCCAACGGTATCACCACCGTGTTGCAGTCGCAAATGATCGCCGACTGCGTCAACTACGAGGAGTACAAATCGGGTCGTCGTCCTGACGCTTTATTCTTCTCGGGACAGACCTTCTTGGTCAAGTTGCAAAACGGTTTGGCGACCATCTTCTGCGGTATCGCTTATACCGTGGTGCACTTCTCGGATAGCCGTGTAGCCGAAGTCAACGCCTTTATCACCGCCGGCGGTATCCCGCGTTTGGCAGGGGAGTACTCCAGCTTTATGATGATACTGTTCCTCATCATCTCCATCCCGCCCGCGATCGGTTGTTTGCTCACCATCATTCCTACTTGGAAGTACGCTTTGGACGACAAAGAGCACGCGCGCATTCTTGCCGAGTTGATCGAGCGCCGCAAACTGGCGGTCGTTCCCCAAGAGGAAGGCGACTTCTTCAGCGACGAAGTCCCCCAACAACAGGAGGAAGCAAACGAAAGCGCGGAGCAACCCGCGTCACCCGAGGGGGCGACCGAGCCCGAAGAGCCCACTCCCAATGAGGAGCAAGCGCCCGAAGATAAGGAAAAGGAGTAGTAGCCAAAACAATTTGCAAAAAGGGGTCTCTGACCCCTTTTTGTTTTATCTCTTGCAAAAGAGGGTAGTATGACTTATAATAGATATACTCAATATAGGAGAAAGTATGGAAAACGTTACACCGCTTCTTGAGGCGCAAGCCTTAAGCAAAATCTATTCGGGCGCGTCGGTCGCCGTGGGACTAAGACGAGTTTCGCTCAAATTGTACCGAGGGGAGTTTGTTGCCGTCACCGGTAGTTCGGGCAGTGGCAAATCCACGTTGCTCAACGTGCTGTCCGCTCTCGATACCTACGACGAAGGGGAACTGTTGTTTGACGGCGAGCCCACCTCTCACTATACCGAAGAGGATCGCTCGGAGTTTCGCCGCAAGCACGTGGCGTTTATCTTTCAGGATTACAACGTCATCGACAGTTACACCGTCTATCAAAACGTGGAGTTGGCGCTTTTGCAATCGTTTCCCGACCCCAAAGCGCGCAAAGAGCGCATCATGCAACTCCTTGACGCCGTCGGTTTGGCGTCGCACGTCCACCAGCGCGCTATCAAATTGTCGGGCGGTCAAAAACAGCGGGTGTCTATCGCCCGTGCGCTTGCCAAAGACGCGCCGATCCTGTTTGCGGACGAGCCGTGCGGCAATCTCGACAGCGCTACCACCGCCGAGATCATGCAACTGTTGGCGGACTTGAGCAAGGACAAACTCGTTGTCATGGTGACCCACTCCTTTGACGAAGCGGCGCCCTATGCCACCCGCAAACTGCGCCTTGCCGACGGGGAATTGGTGGAAGATCAGTTGATCACCTCTGTCGCGCTGCCCAAAGAAGACAAGCCCCAACCCGCGCCTACGAAAAAGCAAAACTTCGCCTCGCTCGTAAGGGTCGCATGGTATAATATCAAAGCCACCCCGCGCCGCAGCTTTTTCGGTATCTTCGGGCTTATCGTCCTGACCGCTCTCTTTTTGTGGTTGGGTACGATGGCGGTCAACAACAATTCGGCGTCTGACTTCCGCAACGGCTATTACAAAAACGACTTGCAGGTGTTTTTGCCCGATCGGTCGCCACTTGACGACGACAAACTTGCCGCGATTAGATCGACAGAGGGAGTGGAAGTGGTATTTCGACAAAACGATCTCCTTTCCAAAACCGTCTATTACCGCTTGGGCGACGAAGATTTCGGCGGGTACGTCAGGACGGCGGAATCGTTTGACGGTCTGTTATATCAAGGGAGATTGCCCCAAAACGACGAGGAGATCGTTCTCAATTTGCCCGCCAGCCGAAGGTATAGCAATCGCAATTTTATCGGCAATTCGGTCGAAGTCTACGTCCTCAACGACTCGTCGGGCTCCACCCTTACCATGACGGTGGTGGGGGTTACGTTGTCCAACGACGATACCTTGTACGTTCACCGTGATTTTATCGAAAAATATCGTACCTATTATTCGCAAGAGGGAGCGGATCGGCTCGCCATCGTGGTATGTCACGAGGGCAAATTGTCCTCGGTACGCAAGACTTTACAATCGCAAGGCTATACCGTTTTGCACCTCTACGGCGACAAAATCGACACAGGCTTTTCCGCCGTGTTGAGTTGGCTCGAATTGCTCTTATACGCTTGGGCGACCATGATACTCTACCGCATTATCGGTGGTAGTTACCGTTCGCTCGAGGCAGTCAAACGCAAAGATTTCGGCGTAATGCGCACGGTAGGTCTAAGCAGTCGCTTCGTCAAGTCCATCTACTACGTGGAGATGGTCATGCAGGCGTTGATCGGTTGGGCGGTCGGCGCGCTTGCCGCGGGGATCAGTATGATCCTGTTCGGTGTTTTTTCCACCGGCAATTTCGCTTACGGGTTCAGATTCCTCTCTTGGTGGGGCGCGCCCGTATTGTGGCTTGTGTGGATCAGCCTCTTCATCGATTTGGCGTCCACGTTGACCAATGCGCTCCGCTTTAATCGTTATTTCTACCGTCAATCGGTCAAACAATCTCAACAAGGGGAGGGCAAACAACAATGATCAAAGCCGTCAACTTGTACAAGTTTTTCAATAAAGGCAAATCCAACGAGATCAAAGCGGTCAACGGTATCAGTTTCGATCTTGACAGC
>CADBTQ010000059.1 GCA_902797685.1 uncultured Eubacteriales bacterium
GCAGCGGGGGGTGTAGTGGATATACTTCATCCCGGGCGCCAAAGCCACCTTGACTTCGCCCGTGTGGTTGACGCACATGCACACATCCGCCAACATCTCCTTAGTGATCGCGCCCGGGCGCAAGATCACGGGGATCTCTTTGGTCAGATCGACGATGGTGCTCTCTATCCCCACTTGGCAGTCCCCGCCGTCCAGTATCAGCGGGATCTTGCCCCCGAGATCGTCCAACACGTGGCGAGCGGACGTGGGGGAGACGTGCTTGCTCACGTTGGCGGAGGGCGCCGCGATGGGACACGACAATCGTATCAATTCCCTTGCCACGGGATGAGAGGGGAAGCGCACGCCCACCGTGTCCAACCCCGCCGTGACCTCGTCGGGCACGGACGGCTGTTTGGGCAGTATCATCGTCAAAGGTCCGGGACAAAAACGGTCGTACAACTCCTTAGCCAAAGGGGGGATATCCTTTGCGACGAGGGACAGTTGATCGTAGTCGCACAAATGCACGATGAGAGGATTGTCCTGCGGCCTTCCTTTGGCTTGGAAGATGGCGCGAACGGCGTCGGGGTTGCCGTAATCCGCTCCCAAACCGTAAACGGTTTCGGTCGGAAAAGCGACCAACTCACCTTTTTTGATGAGTTCGGCGCCTTTTTGTATATACTCTTTTCCTCCGATAATCGTTTCCATTTCTCTCTCCAACCCCCAAATTATAGCGCACAGTCTCCCAAAAGTATAGTCTTTTTGTAATAAAATGTCGTTTTTAACGAGGTTTTGTCTTGCAAAAAAGGTAAGATGGTGGTATGCTAAGATTGATAAGGAATAGATATAAGGATAGGAGGGAAACATTGTGTTTACGTTCCTTTTAGGCAGTATATGGGACTTGACGTGGGAAGTCGCCGGCGCGACTATCCCCGTTTGGCTGCTCGTCGTTTTGGCGGGCGGTATCGGTGTGGTGGCGGTATTCGGCGTGATCGCGGGCGTCATCAGCACCAAGTATCGCAAAAAGCACAAACTGGGCAAATACGCCCCCGCGCCCGATAGAGCCGTCAAACTCAAATTGGATGAAAAAGCGGAAGACGACGCCGCCGGCGCGCAACAAGAGCAAGCGCCCGTTCAAGAGGCGCCCGCGCCCGCCCAAGAGGAGAGCAGGATCGAGGAGTCTCAAGAGGAGACGATCTCCGACGAGCAACCCCAAGAGAAGCAATCCGCAAAGCTGTCGTCCGACGAAGGACCCGCCGAAGAGCAGACGGAGCAACCCGCGCACGAGGAGGAAGAGTTGATCGACGACGAGACCATCGAAGGGCAGATCGCCAAGACCACGGTTTTTGAGCAAGACACTACCCGCGAAGAGTTGCTCGCCAGTATGACCGACACCACGTCGTTGTCCGAGTTTGATTTCGACGGCGATTTCGACGAGTGGGAAGAGGTGACGGAAGTGCCCCAAAACGATTCGATCGACTCCATCGACGAAGAGGAACTCGATTTCGACGAATTCGAGCCCGTCCAAGAGGGAGAGCCCGCGGCGGAGCCCGTCCAAGAGGAAGAAACACCCCGAGAGGACGCCCCCGTCGAAGACGAAGAGGCACCCCAAGAGGAGCCCGTCGAAGACGAAGAGGCAATCCAAGAGGCGCCCGAAGAAGAGGAAGAGGACGAATTGGATTCGGACGTGTGGGTCGCCGACGAAGTGGAAGATCCCGACGCGGATCTGGAGACCAACGTGTGGGTCGCGGGCGAGTTCGACCTTGACGAGGACGAGGAGGAAGGCAAAGCGGGTCCTCGCGGCGAAGTGCCCAAGTATCTGCGCTCCTTCCGCAGCCGTTTGATCCAATCCCTGCCTCGGGTCAAAAACTACTATTCGGTCATCAAAAACGAATTGTTGTCCTACAAAAAAATGCGTTCGTCCGAGTCTTGGAACGCCGAATCTTTCCTGTTGGGGCGCAAGACCTATGCCAAGATGATGGTGGTAGGCAAGACCCTTTGCGTGTTCCTTGCCCTCAATCCCGCCGAGTTCGATCCCAAGACTTTCCATCACCGCGACAAGTCGGGTATCAAAAAGTACGAAGCGACCCCCTTGCTCATGCGGGTCACCAGCGAGCAAGCCGTTCGCCGCACCGTGTCGTTGATCGCCACCATGGCGTATGACAACGGCTTTACCAAGGGCGGGGAGCAAACGGTCGACTACGCCGCCGAATTGGAGTACAAGACGGACGAGGAATTGTTGGCGGCTTCCCTTATCAAACACAACCTCAAAGCGGTCGATCAAGTGGAAGTGGAGGACGAACCCCAACCCGCTTATCGCTCGGTGGCGATGGTCAGCAAAAAGCAGTTGGGCAATCTCACCGACGAGGACATCGCCAAGTTGCACAAAAAAGCCGAGGATTCCAAAAAGGTCAAAGGCAAATTCGTGGTCACGTCCGAGGACGGCGTGTTCCGCTTTACCCAATACGCGGGGGACAAAACCCTATTCGTCAGCGGCGGATTCCGCACCCAAGCGATGGCGATCAAAGGCGTGTCCGCCTACAAAAAGGTGCTTGCCGATCCCAACACCTCGGTCAAGTATTGTTCGGTGGACGGACAGTTCTTCTACATTCTCAAATCCACCCGCAACTGGGTCAGCGTGATGTACCCCACCAAGGACGCTTGCGTCAAAGGCTACGAGACAGCCAAAGCCGCGATCGTCGACAGTACCATTTCCGCCGAATAATCATCAACGATCTATCCCTTCCGCACCCAACGTGGTGCGGAAGTTTTTTTTATCGGAGTGATCCGTATTTTCTTGGCGCGGCTTAGGCGCTCCGTTTTGCTTTAGCCGTTCTATCCCCACGCTTGTCCGCATAACAGTAGGTATGAAATCTCGCCTCGCGTCCCTGTATCCGTCGCTTAGTCGTCTCTTGCTGCAAGAGGTGCGCTTGGTCGTGGGACAACACCCCGTGGCGCTCGCCTCGGATCGGCGTATCGTCTGTCCCGAGATATCCTCGGCCGAACATCTCAAATCCTTGGTCAAATACGCCTGCGACGGGTCGGTCTATACCGCGTTGGACAAGATGGCGGCGGGCTTTATCCCTTGCGAAAACGGGGTGCGCATGGGGCTGGCGGGGGAGTTTGTCGTCAAGGATGGCAAACTGTACAGCGTCCGTCAGATCGGCGCGTTGGTCATTCGCTTTGCACACGAGATCAAGGGTTGCTCGGACGGCTTGCCCCTTGCCAAAGTGTTGCAAAGCGGGCTGTTGGTGGTCTCTCCGCCCGGAGGCGGCAAAACCACCTTCCTTCGCGACGTCGCCCGCCGTATCGCGCTATCGGGGGTCAACGTGGTGGTGTTGGACGAGCGAGGAGAGTTGTCGGGCGGCAGCACGGGCGGTCGCTATTCGATGGATCTCGGCGGGGGTATGGTGGTGGGCGGCGCCCCCAAACGCTTGGTATGCGAGGGGGTAGTGCGTGCGCTCAATCCCAAAGTGGTCGTCACCGACGAATTGGCGGGAGAGGACGTGCCCATGCTTGCCGATCTGTCCCGCTCGGGGGTCGTCGTGGTGGCGTCCATGCACGCCAGATGGCGCAAAGCGATCCCTCAAGACGTGTTACGGCACTTTGGCGTAGTCGTCACTTTGTCCGACGTGCCCAAGGCGGGCAGCGTGGTGGAGGTGTGGTATGGTTAGGGTCTTATTGGGAGCGGCGGTGTGCGTAGCCGTGTCGCTCGTGGGGTTTTGGTTACGAAGGCGGTATCTTGCCCGCGCTGCTCTTTACAGTGATTGGCAGTCGTTTTTGGTAGAGGTGGGGGAGCAAATCGGCTATTTGTTGACCCCGTTGCCCCAAATCGTAAAAGGCTACTGCGAGGGACGCGTCGGGGCGTTGTCTACCGCTTTGACGACCGATCGCGCCCCCGACTGTCTTCGAGCCGAGGAGTGGAACGACCTCAAAAAGGTGTTGGACGACTTGGGTGACAGCGACCTCGAGGGGCAGCGTTCCCACCTGTCGCTTGCCCTCTCTTCCGCCGAAGAAAAGGCGCGAAAAGCACGCGATGAGGTCGCATCCAAGGGCAATTTGTATGCCAAACTGTGCGTGATATTAGGGCTTGCTTTGTGGCTGTTGATGTTGTGATATGGACGTAAGCGTTTTGTTCAAATTGGCAGGATTGGGACTGTTGACCTCTATGGTCAACGTCATACTCAAAAAGAGCGACAAAGACGAGATCGCCACCGTGGTGTCCTTGGCGGCTTTGGTCTTGGCGCTACTCGTGGTGTTGGATATGATCGCGGGGCTGTTCGACAACGTGCGATCGGTGTTCGGCTTGTACTGATGGAATTGGTCAAGGTCATTGGCGTGGGGATAGTGGGGCTGATCGTCGCCGCCCTTCTCAAAAAGGACAAGCCCGAGTTGACGCTTCTTGCGGTCATCGCCACGGGCGCGATGATCCTTATCATCATCTTGTCGTCCATGTCCCAAGCCATCGCCACCTTTGCCGACCTCATCGCCAAAGCGGGGTTAAGCGACGGACTGTTCGGCGGGGTGTTGCGCATCGTGGGCGTGGGGTATCTCACCGAGTACGCCGCCTCGCTCGCCACCGATTCGGGCTCAACGTCCATCGCCAACAAGATCCAGTTGGCGGGCAAAGTCACCATCTTTTTGATGGGGGTGCCCGTCGTCACCACTTTGATCGAACTCTTGGAGGAATTGGTATGAAAAGGATAGTTTGGGTGGCGATACTGGTTGCCGCGTTGCTCGCTTTGCCCGCGTCTTACGCCTTGGCGGAGAGTACCCAAGAGGAGCTCAACGATTACGTGGAGCAAAACGTGAACGCCTTGGATACCGACGACCTGCAATCCTTTTTGGACAGCCTTCCTTTCTCGCAAGGCTCGGTCAAAGAGCAGTTGGCAGCCCTCATTCGTGGAGACCTTTCCGACCCGCAAACGGTCGTCAAAGGGGTGTGGAATATCCTCACGCAAGGGGTGAGGGAGAGCGTGCCCGCCCTCATCGCCATCTTGGTGGTGGCGGTGCTGTACAATATGCTATTCGGCTTGACTTCGGGCTTTGTCGCCCACGGCACCCAAGAGGTGGTGCATTTGGTCTGTTACGCCGCCGTTTTGGTCACCGTCGTGTCCTTGGTGGTGGGCGTAGTCAAAGACGTCAGGTCGACGGTAGATCATCTCGTATCCCTTATGGGATACGTCACTCCGCCCTTGATGACCTTGACCACCGCCTTGGGGGGCAAAACGTCGACCGCCGTCCTCAGTCCCCAACTCGCCCTATTTTCTACCTTGCTTGCCCGCATTATCTCGGCGGTCGCTATCCCTCTTTTTATCGTGGCGACGGTGCTCTCGGTGGTGGGCAATCTCTCGGACAACGTGCGGCTTGGCAAACTCAATTCGGCGGTACGATACCTACTCGGCTGCGTATTGGGCGTGTCCTTCGGTCTGTACACCACCTACCTTACCGTCACGGGCGTGGCGGGCGGTATGGCGGACACCATGTCCCTGCGCGCCGCTCGCTACGTCGTGGGCAATTACGTGCCCATATTGGGCGGCTACATTTCGCAGGGGTTCGATTTGGTGTCCACTTCGCTCTTGCTCATCAAAAACGCCTTAGGCGCGTTCGCGATGATCGTGACGGTCGGCGTGGTGCTAAGACCCTTGATCAAGGTGATGCTGTTGACCGTCGGGCTCAAATTGGTGGCGGGTCTGATCGAGCCGGTGGGAGACAAGAGGTTGGCAAGCATGATCGGCGGGGTAGCGGAGAGTCTGCGTTCCCTTACCGCCGCCACGGCGGGCGTAGGGTTTGCCTTTTTGGTGACCATGTTGATGGTGATGACGTCCACCACCATGATCTTGTAAGATGAGTTGGCTTCTCAAGGTGGCGGCTGTCGCCTTACTTACCGTACTTGCCGACGTCATCCTTCCCTCGGGGCAGATCAACAAATACGTCAAGGGGCTGATGGCGGTGGTGTTGTTGATCGTCCTCGTTTCGCCGGTAGTCGCCCTGTTTCGACAAGACATCGATTTATTCGACTATATCAATTTGGACTCGGTGGGGTATGAAACCGACCAAGCCTACATAGATATGATTGACCGACAGCAAGATCCCCTCTCGTCGATGGTCGCAAGCGCCTATCCCGAGGTGGTCAAGGTCGAAACGCGGCAAGACAAGATCGTCGTGTACGTGGCGGGCTCAGAGCCCCAAGGATTGCGCGCATTCGTTTGTAGTTTGTCGGGCAGGGAGGAAAAGGACGTGGTGATCTATGCAACTTGAAAATTGGCTGACCAAAATCAAGGAAAGCGCGGTAGTCCAACGCCTAAGGGGACCCAAAGCACCCTTGTACGTCGCGTTGGTCGTGGCGGTCATCGCCGTGTTGTTATACGTAGCGATAGGCGGGGTGTCCTGCGACAAAAAGACCACGGTCAAAAACAGTAGTCATACCCAGTTGGAAAGTTCCCTCTCGGCGATCTTGTCCGAGATCGAGGGGGCGGGCGAAACCGAGGTGCTCGTCACCACCGATTCCAAAGGGGCGTTGGTGGGGGTGGTGGTCGTCTCCAGCGGCGCGACGGACAATTACGTGGTAGCCAAACTGATGCGTGCGGTTGCCACGGCAACGGGAGCCACCCCCGATCAAATAGATATCTTTGTAAGAAAGTGAGGAGAGAACATGAAAAAGATCAAAAAAGACCAACAAGCAACCAATCCCGAAGCCAATGCGCAAGCGACCCAGCCCAAAGAGAAAAAAGCCCGCAACAGTCAGCGCGCCAAGATCATCGTCATCTGTTCGATGGTGGTGTTGTTGGTCGCGGCGGCGTATCTCAACGTGCTGTTGTCCAATCGCCAATCCAAAACGACCTTGCAAAAGCAGGATACCGCCACCGTCACCGTGTTTGGGGCGATGAAGTCGGATCGCGACGCGGTGCGTCAACAGACCTTGACCTATCTTGACAGCATCATCGTGTCCGAATCCTCGTCCGAGGACGCTCGCAAAGCCGCCGAAGCCAAAAAGATGTCCATGATCGAGACCAGCAACGAGGAAGTCATACTCGAAAATCTCATCAAAGCCCGCGGATTTTCGGACGTTTGCGTGACGATGGGGCAGGAAAACGTCAATGTGATGGTGCAAGACAGCGACCTCGACAGCAAAGAAGTCGCCCAGATCCTCTATATCGTGACCGAGGAGACGGGAGTCGCCGCCACCAACGTCATCATCGTCCCCAAGAGTTAGGCAAGCGGTCGCTGTTCCAATTGTTTTCGATCGCAAAGATCACTCCTTTTCGGGAGTGATTTTTCTTTCGCCGACGCAAACGGGTCAAACCTATTGACTTGTACAACTCAAAGTTGTACAATAATATAAGTTATATAGTATCGAGGGCAAAATGGAACAAGTCAATATGTTTGAACAAAGTATCAGCGAGCCTCTTGCCGCCCGCGTCAGACCCCGCGATCTGGACGAGTACGTGGGGCAGACCCATCTGTTGGGCAAAGGCAAGGTGCTGCGCCATATGATCGAGACGGACCGAGTGGGCTCGATGATCTTTTGGGGCCCTCCGGGCGTGGGCAAGACCACGTTGGCTCGCATCATCGCTCACCGCACCAAGGCGGCGTTTATCGACTTTTCGGCGGTCACCAGCGGGATCAAGGAGATCAAGCAGGTGATGGAACAAGCCGAGAAGAATCGGCACTTCGGCGAAAAGACCATTCTGTTCGTGGACGAGATCCATCGCTTCAACCGCGCCCAACAGGACGCTTTTTTGCCCTATGTCGAAAAGGGAAGTATCATTCTCATCGGCGCCACGACCGAAAATCCCTCTTTCGAGGTCAACGGCGCGCTTCTCAGCCGCTGTAAGGTGTTTGTCTTGCAGGGATTGACGACCGAGGACGTGGTCAAATTGCTGCGCAACGCCATCCGCGACGAGCGGGGATTCGGCACCCAAAACGTCGTCATCGACGACGAGTGCTTGGGCATGATCGCCGCCTTTTCCAACGGGGACGCGCGCAGCGCTCTGTCCACTTTGGAGATGGCTGTCCTCAACGGGGATTGGCAGGCGGATAAGACCGTCGTCACCAAGGAGACGGTGGAACAATGCACGTCCAAAAAGTCCTTGCTCTACGACAAGTCGGGCGAGGAACACTACAACCTTATCTCGGCTTTGCACAAGTCCATGCGCAACTCCGACCCCGACGCCGCGGTCTATTGGCTCGCCCGTATGTTGGAAGCGGGGGAAGATCCTTTGTATATCGCTCGCAGAGTCACTCGGTTCGCCGCCGAGGACGTGGGTCTTGCCGATCCGCGCGCATTGGAGATCGCGGTGGCGGCGTATCAAGCCTGCCACTTTATCGGCGTACCCGAGTGCAACGTGCATTTGACCGAAGCGGTGGTGTATCTGTCCATCGTGCCCAAGTCCAACGCCATGGAAGTGGCGTACAACGCCGCCAAAGCGGACGCTTTGGAGTCGCTTGCCGAGCCGGTGCCTTTGGTCATTCGTAACGCGCCCACCCGTTTGATGAAGGAATTGGATTACGGCAAAGGCTACCAATACGCCCACGACTACGCCGAAAAGATGACCGCCATGCAGTGCTTGCCCGACAGTCTCAAAGATCGCGAGTACTATCACCCCACCGCCGAGGGGATGGAAAAGAACTTCGGCGAGCGGCTCGCCGACATCCGAGCGTGGAAAAAGGCGAAAAGGGAAGAGGACAAAAAATAGTTTGTACCAAATCTTCAAGTGTTCGCGCTTGCCAAAAAGCAAAAAGTTTGATATACTGTATTTTAAGTGAATAATTATAAGGAGTAACTATGGCTAACAACGAAGATCGTTACGAACAGATTATCGCCACCATCGTGGCTACGACTGTTTCACACATCGAAGGCGTCGCCGAGATGAGCGTGGATTCGGGCGCTACCTTTACGGGCAAGCTCTTTCGCTCTACGTCCAACAGCATCCAAGTCACTTTGCTTCCCAACAACTTGGTGACCGTGGATATCAGCGTCAAGGCGTATCACGGGGTGCGCGTACCCGACTTGGCGTACACCATCCAGACCGCCGTCAAAAGTGCCGTGGAGTCCTCGACTCCCTACCACACCCAAAGTATCAACGTCAACGTGGTTGGCGTGGTGTTTCGTTAAGTATGGATCCCAAAGAAGTCGCCGCCTTGAGACAGGCGAGAGAATACGTCTACAAATTGGTGTTTGAATACTCCTTCCGCAAGGAGTCGGACGGCCGTACCAAAGAGATGTTTTTGGAAGTGCTGCCCGAGGAGTCGAGACCCTATCTCGTCAACACCTTCGATCAAGTGATCGCCCACTACGACGAGATGGTCGAGTTGATCATGCGTTACGTCAAAGGGTACAGTTCGCCCGACCGCCTCAACCGAGCGGATCTTGCGGTGATGGTGTACGCTTGCTACGAGTTGAGTTTCCGCAAGGATATCCCCACCGCCGTCGTTATCAAAGAGGCGTTGGAACTCGCCAAAGAGTACGGCGGCGAAAAGAGCAGTAAGTTCGTCAACGGCGTGCTCGGCGCCATCGCGAGGGATATACGGTGAGCGAAAGTCTGTCCGTATCCCAGTTGGCGGGCTATATCCGACGGGTCGTTTCGGCGCAGGACGGATTGCGCAACGTGACCGTGTACGGCGAGGTGTCCGGGTTTAAGTATTCGGGCGCGCACGCGTATTTTCGCATCAAAGATCAGGACGCGTCCATCGATTGTTCCCTCTTTAACGCCCGTCGCACCTACAACCCTTCCAAGGAAGGGGAGTCGGTCTTGGTCACCGGTTCGGTGGACTTTTACGCCAAGAGCGGCAAACTCAGCTTGATCGTTTCCACCATGCAACCGGTGGGCGTGGGCAAATTGCACCTCATGTTGGAGGCGCTCAAAGCCAAACTCAAAGAGGAAGGTTTGTTTGATCCCGCGCACAAAAAGCCCATTCCGCAGTTTGCCAAAAGAGTGTGCGTCGTCACGTCCAAAACGGGCGCGGTCATCCGCGACATCGTGCGCACCGTCCGCAACAAAAACAAGGTCTTGGACATCGTAGTCTACGACGTAAGAGTGCAAGGGGACAACGCCGCTTCCGAGATGTGCCAAGCCCTTCGCTTCGTGGATACGTTAGGCTTTGACTGTATTATCTTGGCGCGCGGCGGGGGCAGTTTCGAAGACTTGATGCCCTTCAACGACGAGGCGCTGGCTCGGGTCATCTACGATATGCAGACTCCCATTATTTCGGCGGTGGGACACGAGACCGACTTTTCCATCAGCGACTTCGTGGCGGACGCGAGGGCGGCTACGCCTACGGCGGCGGGCGAGTTGATCGCCTACGACCAAGCCGAATGGAAAGAGACGATCCTCGAGCAAATGACCCGCTCGTATCGCCGTATCGCCGAGAGGTATTCGTATATCCAAAGCCGTTATACCGCTCTCAACGGACAGTTGGAAGCCAAATCGGTCAGGCGACTGGATCGCGCCGAAGAGGGGGTCAAGACCCTTCTTCGCAAGATGGACACCTCGCTTGACAACGCGTTAAGAGAAAAGCAGATCGCTTTTGAAAAACTGACCGAAGCCCTCTCTCGCGCCAACCCGGTACGCTTGTTGCAAAACGGCTATACCAAATTGACGAAAGAAGGGCATAACGCCGATTACGACACGGTAAACAACGGGGACACCATCCACGTGGTCGGCTACAAAGGCACCTTGGTGTGCGAAGTGAAGGACAAGATCCCCAACGGCAAGGAGTAGGTTATGGAGTTTGAAAAACTACTGAAAGAACTACAGGACATCGTGGATCGCTTGGACGATCCCAAGACGGGTTTGGACGAGGGCTTGGCTCTCTTTGATCGCGGTATCAAAGTGTCCAAAGAGTGCCTTAAGGTGCTCACCGAGACCCGCGGCAAGGTGGAGTTGCTCAAAAAGGAGCTGGACGGGTTGACCCTCACCACCTTCGACGTGGAAAACGATCAATAAGTATATCAGCGCATTTTGCGCTTTTATAGCCAAATACAATGGCGCAGTATCCTAGTCGGGACTTGTGTTAACGAGGGCGGGGTTAAAATATCGCCGAAGGGCACATCGATGAAGTTTCTGGTGTTGGCTTGTTATGCCCAATAGCGGGCTGATGCTGGGAGTTAAGGACTGTGGGCGGCCGGTAATGGCATACCGAACTCGACCCACTTTCCGTGGAGACCTACTTGGGTGGACGTAAAATCGCCTATCGGGTAGGGTTAAACCTGCAATGTGGCACAAAAGCTATGTGCAGAGTAGCCTGCCTTGAGTGATTTGGGTGGATAAAGAACTACGGTATCGGCGAGGCATCGCCGTATTCCGATCGCTTTTGAAACCCACGTTGCAAAAGAGGATAAGTCTCACGAGGACCGTTAAGGAAAGCTTCTAGGCTGAGCGACGAGGATTATGGTGTACGCTAAGTGGCGATTCGGTGCTACGGAGGAGCCGTCAAAGGGAAACCGCTTATTCGGCGACGGTAAGTCGGCTCTTGGGAAATCCTACCGAACCTAAGGTGCAAGGTCTACTCGTCGCGTTGCCATTGTATTGTAGGAGACAAAAGGGGGAGACCCCGTATTATATGAACAAAACCAAGAGCGACAACAAAAAGAACAAAGGCAAACAGGCGTGGTACGTGTGGCCCATCAAGGCGACGGTTATCTCGCTGTTTTTGGCGTTGGCGCTCTCTTTCGGCACCGAACTCGCCCTCTCGGGCGCGGGGGTCGCGGTCGCCGTGGTTTTGTTGTTCGTCCTCATCAACATCGCCGTCGCGTTCGACATGGTGGGTCTGGCGGTCGCAAGCTGCGATCTCACCCCCCTCAACGCTATGGCGTCCCGCCGTATCAAGGGGGCGCGGCACGCGGTCACGTTGTGCCACAACGCGAGCAAGGTGTCCTCTATCTTTTGCGACATCGTGGGGGATAGCATCGGCATCATCACGGGCGTATGCGGCGCGGTATTGGCGCTTGCTCTCTCCCGCGAATTGGAAGGACTTGCGGCTCTTGCCATCGCGGTGGTCGTGTCCGCCGTCATCGCCGCGCTTACCATAGGCGGCAAGGCGTGCATGAAGCGTTTTGCGCTTTTGTACAGCACCCAGATCGTGCTGTTTTGCGGCAAAGTGATGGCGTTGTTTCGCAAAGAGGGACGCCCTCGCCGCAAAAAGAAAAAGGGGGTAAAACATGAGTGATCTGTTAAAGACGTTGCGTTTGCCCCAAGACGTGCCCGCGTTAGGGGAGAAAGAACTACAAGTCCTCGCCGACCAAACGAGAGCGCGTATCATCGAGGTCTGCCGTCAAAACGGCGGGCATTTGGCGTCCTCACTGGGGGCGGTCGAGTTGATCGTGGCGCTTTTGCACGAGTTCGATCCACTGTCGGACGACCTTCTTTTCGACGTGGGACACCAAGCCTACGCATACAAAATACTCACCGGTCGCGCCGATAGGTTCGCGACCTTGCGCCGTAGTAAAGGGTTGTCGGGTTTTCCCGACCCCAAGGAGAGCCCTTACGACAAACTCGTCTCGGGTCACGCCGGCAACGCCTTGGCGTGGGGCTGCGGCTACGCTCGCGCTCGCGCCCTTACGGGCGGTACCCAACATATCGTATCCGTATTGGGAGACGGCGTACTCGCCAACGGTTTGACTTTGGAGAGCCTCAACAACGTATCAGACAGCGGCAAGCAGATCCTTGTCGTCAACGACAACGATTTTTCCATTTCCCCCTCGGTCGGCGGTTTTTGGGGGTACTTGTCCTCGCTAAGAGAGCGCAAAGGGGAGTTTTTGCAAGAGAACAGTCCCTTCGCCGTCTACGGTATCGACTATATCGGTTGCGTGGACGGACACGATATTCCCGCCCTTATCGCCGCTTTGCGGCAAGCCAAAGCCGCTCCTCGCTCGGTCGTGGTGCACGTTCGCACCGTCAAAGGCAAGGGGTTGCCCGAAGGGGAGCGAAACCCCGTGGCGTATCACAGTTACGCCCCCCAAGAGGAGGAAGGTTTTTCGTCCGTAGCGGGCAAAACGCTCGTGTCGTTAGCGGAGAAGGATCCCAAACTCGTGGTGGTGACCGCCGCCATGGGCCACGGGTGCGGGCTGGACGAGTTTGCCTCCCGTTTCCCCGATCGCTTTTTCGACGTGGGGATCGCCGAGGGACACGCACTCTCCACCGCGTGCGCCCTTGCCGCCAAAGGTTTCAAGCCCTACGTCGCCATGTACAGCACCTTTTTGCAACGAGCGTACGACCAGTTGGTGCACGACTTGGGATTGTCGGGTTTGCCCGTCACCGTGTTGTGCGACCGTTCGGGACTGGCAGGAGGTGACGGGGAGACCCACCACGGCTTGTTGGACGGAGCGATGACCTTGCCCGAGTCCTTGACTTTGATGACCCCGTGCTGCCAAGAGGAATTGGCGGGCATGATCGAGTTTTCGTTGACCTATCCCCGTCCTTTGGTGATCCGCTATCCCAAAGGCAGCGTCCGATTGACGGGTACCGATCGGGATTATCTACACTGGCAAGTGCTTCGCGAGGGGGACGGCAAGGTGCTGGTCGCCTCGGGAGCGTATATGGTGGAGACCGCCCTCAAGGTGGCGGAGATCGCCGAGTGGATGGACGAAGAGGCAGTCGCGGTCGTCAACGCAAGGGTGGATCGTCTCGACGAGGAATTGATGGATAGGTGGCAAGATAAGCCCATCTACGTCATCGAAGAAAGCATTACCCACGTGGGACTCGGCTCCCGACTCGCCGCCCTCTATCCCAACGTATATTATCGCGGCGTAGACCGTGCTCGCCACGGTGACAATACCGAACTCCGCTATGCCGCGGGGCTGTCCGCCGGGCAGATCCGCAGTTGGATCAAAGGAGAGGACGATGAGACTTGATCTCTACTTGGTGGAGCAAGGATTTGCGCCAACCCGCACTCGCGCTGCTCATCTCGTCAAATTGGGCGGGGTCACGGTGGACGGCAAACCCGTCGACAAACCCGCATTCGAGGTCAAAGAGGGCGCACAGGTGATCGTCAAGGACGTGATCGGATTCGCCTCGCTCGGCGGTCTCAAACTGGAAGAAGCCATCACCCGTCTCTCGGTGCCGGTCGAGGGCATAGCCGTGGATATCGGCGCTTCCAACGGGGGCTTTACCGATTGCCTTTTGCGGCACGGAGCTCGGCACGTGTACGCGGTGGACGTGGGGGAGTGCGCGTTGCCCGAGAGGTTGGCTCGCCATCCTCAAGTGACCGTGATGGACAACACCAACGCCCGTACTTTGACCAAGGCGAGTTTCGATTCCCCCCTCGATATGGCGGTGTGCGACGTCAGTTTTATCTCGATCACCTTGATCTTGCCCGTCATCGCCGACCTACTCCGCGAGGGTGGGCACGCGGTGGTATTGGTCAAGCCCCAATTCGAGGTAGGACCCAAGGGATTGACCAAAACGGGGATCGTCAAGGACGAAAAGACCCGTCTCAAAGCCTTATCGTCGGTCAAGCAATGCGCTCAAGCGCTCTCCTTCGATATTCGTGGGGAGTGCGCGGTGCCCAAACTGTTCGAGGACAAAAACGTGGAATATCTATTGCACCTTGTCAAGAGGTAGCGTTGCGTATTCTATGCGTTTTCGCTCCATATTTTATTCAAAAAGTCTTGTCTTTTTGAATAAACGGGATTATAATATACAAGATGAAGATCGCTTACTGGTACAAAAAGCACAAAGCCATACCCTTAGTGGACGCCGCGTTGACCGCCCTTAGAGCGGCTAAGGTCGACCACTATTTTTTTGAAGGTAAGGTCGAGGAAGGGACGGAGGTCGTACTCGCCATCGGCGGGGACGGCACCTTGCTCACTTTGTTGCACGAGATGGATCTATCTCCTCTACCGGTGTTGGCGATCAACGGGGGCACGTTGGGCTTTTTGAGCCAGGAGTACGCCTCGCTCGATTCGCTCGTGGCGAGGTTAAAAGAGGGGGATTATTCGGTTACCGACTATCCCTTGCTCGCCGTCCGCGACGAAGACGGACTGCGCTATGCGCTCAACGACGTCGTGCTTTCCCGCGGGACGGCGGCTTCCACCGTGGACGTACAAGTCGAGGTAGATCATCAGCACGTGTACGCCTATCGCGGGGACGGCGTGATCGCCACCACCCCTTTGGGCTCGACGGGCTACTCCCTCTCGGCAGGGGGCTCGGTCTTGTCGCCCTCTCTTAACGCGATCGGGATCACCCCCTTGTCCGCGCATACTCTGTGCGCTCGACCCTTGGTGGTGGAGCCAAAGGCTACGGTCACCCTGACCGCCACTTCCTTGCGGGACGGCGTGTGCTTGGCGGTGGACGGTCTCAACGTCGCGCAAAGACCCCAAATCAAGCTCGAAGTCACCCTAAGTGACAGACGGGCGCGATTGGTTACGTTTGAAAATCTTTTTTACGATAAGTTGACCCGCAAATTGGCAACTTGGTGAGGACTTATTATGGATAGAAACGAAAGGCAACTCAAAATCATCGAATTGGTCAAATCCGGCGTCATGGAGACGCAAGGCGACTTGGTCAAGGCGCTCAACGAGGCGGGGTACAGCGTTACCCAAGCCACCGTCAGCCGTGACATCAAAGATCTCGGCTTGATCAAAGTCAACAAAGGCGGCCGCTATCAATACGCCGTCAGCACTCCCAAACGCACGGTCGACGTCACCGACACCATGCTCGTGTTGTTCCGCGAGGTGGTGGAGCGCGTCGCCATCAGCGGCAATTTGGTCGTGGTGCGCACCCATCCGGGCGCGGCTTCCGCCGTGGGCGCTATGATCGACAATCTGGGCATCCAAAACGCTTTGGGTACCATTAGCGGCGACGATACTTTGCTCATCATCGCCGACTCGGGCGAGTCCGCTCCTCTTATCGCCGAGCGACTCAAATTGATGCTGTAATGCTGACCGCTCTTCACATCCACAATATCGCTTTGATCGAAGAGTGCCACCTCACCTTGTCGAGGGGGCTCAATATTTTGTCGGGCGAAACGGGCGCGGGCAAATCGATCGTGATCGACGCTTTGTCTTTCGTCTTGGGGTCTCGCGCCGACCGCACCCTCATTCGCTACGGCGCCGACCGCGCCACGGTGGAGGGGGAGTTTGAGGTGGATGAGAGCATATTCCCGCTGTTGGAAGAATTGGGGGTGGAGCCCGAAAACACCTTGATCATACGTCGCACGATGACCGACAGCAAAAACGAGATCAAGGTCAACGGGCAATCCTTTACCTTGGCTATGCTCAAGCGGTTGGGCTCCCAACTGGTCGACATCCACGGTCAGCACGAGCACCAATCCCTGCTGAAGACCGCCACCCATCTGACTTTGTTGGATCGCTACGGGCAGGAGAGTATCGCGCCTTTGGCTCTCAAGGTCAAAGAGGCGTACAAGCGCTACAAAGACTTGGACAAGATGCTCTCTTCCTATGGGGACGAGCGGGCGAGAGAAAGGCGGTTGGAGACGTTGGCGTTTGAGATCGAAGACATTCGCAAAGTAGACCCCAAGGAAGGGGAGGAAGAGGAACTGGCCGCCCGTCGCGAGCGTTTCCACAACGCCGAAAAGATCGTGGGCGGGGTAGCCGAAAGCGTGAGTTACATCGACGGCGACGAGGGCGTGGGCGCCTTATCTTCGGTATCGATGGCGTTGTCTCGGCTCAATACCGTCGCGCGGTACGACGACAAGTTGGCGGATCTTGCCGCAAGGCTGGAGTCGGTCAAGATCGAATTGGACGACGTGGGGGACACCCTCAAAGACTACGTCGAGTCGTTCGACTACGACGCCAAGACCGCCGAGATGGTCGAAAATCGTTTCGATCAACTCAAACGCTTGCGCCGTCGCTACGGCAACACCTTGTCCGAGGTGTTGGAGTACTACGACCAAGCGCAAGAGGAATACGACAAACTGCTCAACGCTTCCGCCGAGATCGAAAAGCTTGCCGAGCAAAAGCAAAAAGCCAAGATCGAGTTGTACAATTTGGCGGTCAAACTGAGTAAAGCGCGCAAAGCGGCTGCCGTCAAGTTCGAAAAGGAGATCTGCGACCAACTCGCCGACCTTGCCATGAAGAGTACGTTTGCGGTGCAATTTGCGGTGTTGCCCGACATAGACGATATGGACGCCTCGATCGGCTCGGACGGGATGGATCAAGCGGAGTTTTTGATCTCGCCCAACCCCGGCGAGCCGCTAAGACCTCTTAGCCGTATCGCTTCGGGCGGA
>CADBTQ010000060.1 GCA_902797685.1 uncultured Eubacteriales bacterium
ACTCGACCAAAACGGAGCCTTTGACTTTGGCGTCCGAGATCCTCACCTTGCCCTTGACGCTGTCTTTGAACAAATACCCTTTGAGCGTCCTATCCACGAGCGGCATTTTGCCCCATACGCGTGCGCGATAATATTTGGTAATAGACCCGTCCTGCATACCCTGCCGCAAAATCTCGTAAGCCCTCGCTGTCTTGCTAAACAACAAGATCCCGTCGGTATTGGTGTCCAATCGATGGAGTAAAGTCACCTCGCCGAACACGTAGCGAGCCAAACTCTCAAACGAATATTCCCCGTCGGAGGCGACCCCTTTGGGCTTGTACAACGCGAGCAAGTTGTCGTCTTGGTACACCACCTTGACGTCGATCATCTTAGGAGCCAAAAAGAGGTCGACGACCTCGCCCGCGCGAAGCGTCGCCCCCTCGCCCACGCGAACGCCGTCCACAAATACGTCTTTTTTGCGCAGGAGTTTGACGAGCAGTCCGTAAGGCAATTCGGGATATACCAAAACAAGCCCCTTGGAGATGGGCTTGTCCGAATGGGTATACGCTCGTTTGAAATAGTCGCTCATTTGCGTTTCTTTTTGAGTAGCTCGTTGATCTGGGTCAAAAAGCTTTCCACGTCCTTGAACTCTTTGTACACGCTGCAATAGCGCACGTACGCCACGTCGTCGATCTCCATCAAGCGTTCCATAACCAAATTACCGATCTGCTCGGTCGAGATCTCGGTAGAGCCAAGTCCCAATATCTCCTTTTGGATATCGTTGACGACCCGTTCGATCTTGACGATGGGCACGGGGCGCTTTTCGCACGCTTTGACGATGCCTTGGCGTATCTTGGAGATGTCGAACTCCTGTCTGCCGCCTCCCTTTTTGATGACGTAAATGGTCGCCTGCTCCACGGTCTCGTGGGTGGTGTAGCGCCTATGGCAATCCAAACATTCCCTACGACGTCGGATAGAGGTGCCGTCGTCGGACATACGACTGTCGATCACTTTGCTATTGATGCTACCACAATAAATACACTTCATATCTTGTTTTCCTTGCGTTTGAGCCTATTATATCACAAGATATTGTGGTTGGCAAGCGTTTTTATCGATTTCAGTTGCCCAACAGTCTTCTACCTTCCAGATTGACCATAATGATATCGTCCCCGATGCTGCAGATATTGCGCCAAGGGACAAACAAACAGTTTTTGTCGGCGATCGCCTTAAACACTCTCCCCGACTGCGGAAGGATCAAACCCAACACTCGCCCGTTGAGATCCAGCGAGAGATCGATGATCCTTCCCAATTTTTTGCCGTCCGATACCGAGACGACCTCTTTGCAACGCAATTCGCCAAAAGATATTTCCATGCTATATGCTATGTATAATTAGGTCGAAAAATGAAAGAATAATAGATGGGCTACATAGGAGGAAGATATGGCTTATCGCGTTTTTATCGCAGGCGTGGACACTTCCCGTTTGCCCAAACTATCCAAAGCGGACAGCGCCCGCTATCTCGAAGAGATCGCCTCGGGCGACAATACCCACAGAGAGTACTTTTTGACCGCTAACTTGAGACTTGTATTGTCCATCGTACACCGCTTTAATTACGACCCGAGTCTTACCGACGACGTGTTTCAGGTGGGGTGCTTGGGGCTTGTCAAAGCGCTCAACAATTTCGATCCCAAACATCAAGTGATGTTTTCGACCTACGCCGTCCCCATGATCATCGGCGAAATACGCCGATACCTCAGGGAGACCAACGGGATCAAAGTATCCCGATCTTTGCGAGATACCGCCTATCGGATCATGCAAGCCAAAGAGCAAATGGCGATCGAGGATCGACCCGACCCCACGTTTGCGGAGATCGCCCAATACTTGGGCGTGGAAGAAGCGGAGATCGCTTGCGCGATGGACGCGATGGCGGATCCCGTCAGTTTGGACGAGCCGGCATATATGGACGGAGACGAAAGCGCGCTCCTTAAGGATCAGATCGCCGATCCCACCGTCAAAGAGGACAAATGGGTGGACTATCTGTCCCTCAACAACGCGCTGTCCGCCCTACCCCCAAAGGAAAGGCAAGTCATCAAGTACCGCTATTACGACGGCAAGACCCAAACCGAAATATCCGCTCTTACCGGCGTAAGCCAAGCGCAGGTCAGCCGCATCGAGTCGAGCGCGCTATCTCACCTCAAAGCGGCGATGATTCAATCGACGTAACGGCTCATCTCCTTGCGGAGTTTGATCAAAACTTTCTTTTCCAATCGACTGATATAGCTTTGAGAGATACCCATCATGTCGGCTATCTCTTTTTGCGTTTTTTCTTCCGAATTGAGCAACCCGTAGCGCAATTTGAGTATGGTCAACTCCCGCTTGGACAAAGTGGCCAAAGTGCGATAGAGTATCTCTATCTCTTGTTGTTGTTCCACGCCTTTGCTCACCACGTCGACGTCGGTACCGATGACGTCGCTAAGCAACAGTTCGTTGCCTTCCCAATCGGTGTTGAGCGGCTCGTCCAAAGAGATCTCGCATTTGCGCCGACTGACCTTGCGAAGGTGCATCAAGATCTCGTTTTCGATACACCTTGAGGCAAAAGTCGCCAATTTGATATTTTTGTCGGGATTGAAGGAATTGACCGCTTTGACCAACCCCACCGCGCCTATCGAGATGAGATCTTGTATATCGGGGACGGAGCCGTCGTACTTTTTGGCGATGTAGACGACCAAGCGTAAGTTGCGTTCGATCAACTGCTTTTTGGCTTCCTCGTCCCCGTTTGCCATGCGGGAGACCGCTTCCCTCTCTTCTTCGGGGGTCATGGGTTTGGGCAACGGCTCGCCCGATACGAAGTGCACCGCCTGATCTTGATCGTACACTCTTAATTTGCTTTTGATCCAATCCCAAAACCGTCTCAACCACATAGTCAATCCTCCCACCATGCCGAAAGAAGCGCGTCGTAGCCGTTGAACGAGGTATCCGCCAGTACGACGCTTACGTTATTATAGGTATGCAGCTTGTCCCCGCCGTATATCACCATCGTATCCAATTTGTAAAGATCGGTCACCCCTTTGCCCGATACGGTAGATAAACGCACGAAGTCTTGCGGCTCGAGGTCGCTAAGCCATTCCTTTTGTCCCGAGGACAAGACCAATATCCCGCCCCCCCTATCGTCTTGCGCGGTGTTACCGCTATCCAAATAAGCGGTCAACTCGTGACGAACGTTGCCGTTGACCAACACGATACGACGCAAATTGGCTTTGCGCTTGCGCTCTTTGATCAGTCCCGCCAACTGAGACGTCAAGTACAATACGAGAATACCCGATAGCGACAGCAAGCCGATCAAGAAGCCGGACGAAGTCAACGCGATCCCGCCGAAGGGGGTGGCGTTGCCCAAAAGATACCCTATCCCTCCCGTTAGCGCCGAGGCTAAAGTGTACAACACGAGGGATTTGAGGTATTGCTTGGGGGTACGAGCAAGAGGTGCGGTCACCAGTAGCAACACACCCACCTTGTACAGTAGCGCCAACCAAACCGCTTTGATATAGAGGAAAGGAAAAACGAGACCCGTGCCGATAGCGGCGGACAAAAGTATTCGCCACCACCCCTTTTTCTCGCGCAAAAATCGCCTGACGATATAGGCGATCAATGCGTCCATCATCAAATTGTTGAATATCACCTGCTCCACGTACACGACCATACCTTATGCTAACACAACGTAGCGTGCGCATTGGGACGAAGATGGTCGAAATTGGGGTAATCGACAACAAAAAACGGCTCCCGAAAGAGCCGTCGTCAATTGGAATAGGATTTAGCGATTGCCGCCGAAGCCCGAGCCGCCGATATTGCGCAAAAACTTGGGGACGTTGGAGCCTTGATTGTTTTGCTCTCTTTGCTCGCCGCTCTGACGTTGCTCGGCAAAAGAGGGTTGCGATTGAGAAGAAAACTGAGGTTGCGGCTGCGGTTGGGGACGGAAGGAAGGAATGGATTGCGCCGCTTGGTGCTGAGCGGTGCGACCCGTTTGGAAGCCGGTAGCGATCACGACCACGTCCAATCTCTCCCCCAATTCGGGCACGATGTTGACGCCGAAGATGATCTCCGCGTCGTCCTGCAACACGTCGCGCACCAAGTTGGTGGCGTCCTTGATCTCCTCGATGGCGAAGTCGTCGCCCGCTTGATAACTGATGATCAAGCCGGTGGCTTGCATGATGTTGGTCTCGGTGAGTTGGTTGTTGACCGCTTGTCTCACGGCGTCCACCGCTCTGCCCTTGCCCTTGGCGCTGCCGATACCGATATGGGCGTAGCCCTTATCGCGCATGACCGTGCATACGTCGGCAAAGTCGAGGTTGATCATCAAAGGTTGGCTGATCAAATCGCCGATACCTTTGATAGCGTGCAACAACACGTCGTCCGCTTGGGCGAAAGCGTTGTTGATACTGGTCTTGTCCAACTTGTCGTTGGGGATCACGATAAGAGTGTCGACGTTGTTTTTGAGTTCGTCGATACCGCGCTCGGCGTTGAGCATACGGGGGCGACCCTCAAAGTCAAAGGGCTTGGTCACCACGGCGACCGTCAAGATACCCATGTCTTTGGCGACCTTGGCGATGACGGGAGCGGCGCCAGTACCCGTACCACCGCCCATACCGGCGGCGATAAAGCACATTTGGGTGCCTTCGAGCAACATTTTGATGTCGTCGATACTCTCTTCGGCAGCCTCTTTGCCCTTTTCGGGTTTGGCGCCCGCGCCCAAACCTTTGGTGCTCTTTTTGCCGATTTGGACCAACTTGATCGGAACGCGCACTTCCTTGTTTTGGGCTTCGCGCTTGACCTTGCACAACGCTTGCACGTCGGTGTTGACCGCCACGAAGTCGGTGCTGTGCACGTCGGCGTCCATCAAACGGATAACGGCGTTGCAACCCGCACCGCCTACGCCGATCATCAATATCTTGCAAACTTTGTCGTTAAACTCTTCAAAGTTCTCTTCGCTAAACTGATCTAAATCGAAATCGTCAATGTCAAACATAGATTACCTCCAAGTTACCATCCAAAACGGTTGCGTTTGAGTTCTTCTTGCAAAAAAGCGTATTCCGCCAACCCGATACAGTCGGCATAGGCGGGTTGCTTGTACTCGTGGCAGGACGTGGGAGACGCGATCTTGACGTAGCGACCGCCCATCTTTTTGCTAAAGCAGTCGTCCGCTCCCCTAATGGACAAACCGCCGCCCGTGAGATACACGCCGGTAGAGCCGCTGACCGGCTCTCCAAAGGAGCGCAAAGCGTCGTTGACGTACTGCGCAAACACGGCGATACATTCGGTGACGTAGTCCTGCACCGAGGCGATGGCAAAGTCCGCCTCGAAGGGGTTGCCCTCCTCGTCGGTGCCCTGCACGGTATAGTTCTCCCCTTGTTTGGGGTTGTAAGACAAATCGGTCTTGCGGTACAGATCCATAGCGCAATCAAACGGGATCCCCAACCCTTGCGAGATCCAAGCGGCGAAGATACCGTTGCCGCACGGAAAAGTCGCCATATGCATCAAACCGTCCCCGCGCATGACCGCCACGGTCGAGGTGAGATAGCCCGCGTCCACGGTGACGACTACGCCGTTGTCGCGAACGCCCGTCTCGAACATACCCATCATCATAGCGTACATACCGCAAGTGTACTGCACGTCCGCAACGCCCGCCTTTTTGATCGCGTCGTCCAAAAAGCGATAGATCTCCTCGTCCACGGCGATATAGGACAAAAAGCCCGTCAACTCGGTCATGGACATCCCCTCGGGATCCACCACCTTGCGAGCGGCGTCCACCATGTAGTAGACGGACGACTGATTGATAAGCACCTTGCCTTCCTCGTCGCGGAAGGGATTGGCTTTGTCAAACAGCGCGGACAAGTCCCCTTTGTCCACCTTGCGACGTTTGGCAAACGTGACGCCGGTGGAATTGGTGCGCAAGGTACAAAAGTCGGCGGGAATACCCACGTACAGGCGTTTGATCTTGCCGTAGAAATCCTTGGTGCGGGAGATAGCCGTGGCGATGGCTTCTTGCGCCGAGGCGGAATCCACCCAAGCGCCGTCCATGTAGCCGTCGTACGCGATCTTGACAAAATTGCGGACAGTGCTGACACCACTGCCCGGTTTGGTCACCACCAACATTCGGATGGAAGACGAACCGATATCCATTATCACAACTTCCGATGATCTCGCCATGTGTTTCTCCGACGTACTAAGTAATTTTATTATAAATAAAAAAGACCCGCATGTCAACAGGTCTTTAATAACAAATCACATTTTTTGTACTAATCTAAGTCGTCCGAACGCCAATTCCAACCAAGCGACGAGTCGAAATAGATATATCCTTGACGACGGCGATAGTCCTGCTCGTCCAAACTCTTATATTTGGCGAGAGCGTAACGCAAGTGTTCCATCACGTCCACCGACTTCCAGTTGTCGATCCGTATGGTCACGCCGGTACGCAAGGTGACGTACAAATTGTCCGTCTCGAAGCGAATGGCGGCGAAGAATCCCGCAAACTCCAGCCCCTCGCCCTTAGCGACTTGCGACAGCGTGTAAAGGCAGGCGTTGTAGTTGATGTCGGTCGACAAAGTCGTACCGATGACGGGAGACTCCAAACTCACGCCCGTGACGTGGGTCGCCGATGCGTAAACGGGGGTGTCGATCGACACCAATTCCAATATTTTGAGATCGCCGTCCACGATGGCGTACACGTTCTCCTCGGCGGCGGGGATACTCATGGTGCCCTGCCTTACGTCCACGTGAATGACCACCTTGGAGGGGAACTTGCGCTCGATATTGGACACTTTGAGATAGGGAAACGCCTTTTCGATCGCCTCCGACGAATTGGACTCGGAAAGGAAGAAGATATTTTTGCCCTTAGTGATGCCCGAAGCGTCGATGATACTCGCTTGATCGATATACGCCGAATAGACCTCGTTTTCGACCGAGATGGAACTGATGGTAAAAACAGTCATATTCAGCAACACGAATACGACCAATACGACAACGATTACCAAAAATACTATGATACGACCGTTACCTTTCATCCGTCCTCACCACGTGGGCGCCCAAAGACGTCAACGTATTTTCAAATCTTTCGTAACCGCGATCCACCAACTCCACGCCGTGGACCAAGCTATCTCCTTGAGCGGAGAGTGCCGCGACCACCAGAGCGGCGCCCGCTCTCAGATCGGGAGCGATGACCTCGGCTCCGTGCAATCGTCCGCCTTTTATCCAAGCGGTATCTCCCGCAACAGACGAGCGCACCCCCATCTTGGATAATTGGGTCAAAATCGCAAAGCGACTCTCAAACACCGTCTCTCTTACCGAGCCCACGCCTTCGGCGGTCGCGTCGTAGACCGAAGCCATCGCCATCAAGTCGGTAGCGAAGCCCGGATAGGGAGCCGTCACAAAGTGACGGGAGGGGTGATCCCCCCAAGCGCTTACACGTATTGTATCACAACTCGTTTGGATTTGGCAACACTTATTGTGGATTTTGCCGATCCAGTCGCCAAGCAAGTCGGGCGAGATCCCACGTAGCGTCACTTCCCCCGACGTGGCGGCGACCGCACCCAAGACGGTGCCTGCCCATATCCTATCCGATACGGGTCGATAGCGTGTTCCTCTCTTTGGCTTGCCGTAGATCTCGATCGTGCGCCCGAACTGTCGAACGTACACCCCGCATCGAAGCAAAAACGCGATCAAGTCGGCGACTTCGGGCTCTAAGGCGACGTTGTGCAGCGTGACGGGATTGCGGGCGCGAGTAGCCAAACATATCAAGTTGATCGTTGCGCCCACCGAGGGATAAGGTAAGCGAAAACTACCCGCCACTTCCCTTTCGACTCGGCAGATCACTCTATCCGCTCTCTCCTCCACCTCAACGCCCAAAGCGCGAAGTCCCGCCAAGTGGATGTCGATGGGACGGGCGCCGATCACGCAACCGCCCGGAAGACCGATCACCGCCTCGCCC
>CADBTQ010000061.1 GCA_902797685.1 uncultured Eubacteriales bacterium
CTCCTTCGTGATTTATATATATATAAATTAATACTGCATCCCCAAAAAAACAATATAATATACATATTGTGTATAAAAATGTATTCTGCGCTTAACTTTCTTAATGCGCTCTTAATCTCGTTTTCACCGATTTGTCACACGGCACCAGTCCCGCAAACGATGCGTAGGCAAATACTCGTGACTCGTAGCGTCTACACAGCACTCTACAAGCCATTTCCTCGTGCAATATCGGGTTTGTTGGACCATTTTGCAAAATCTTGCTTCTTGTTCTCGACATCCACCATTCCCTCGAAGAGGCAAGGGCACATGCGTACGCAAAATCTTAATCATCATTTAAGGAACACAACGTCGATTATATGCTATAATACCAGTGAAATATTATGCAATCAAAGGAGCGTCTATGCAACCTAACGCACGCAAGCATCTATTGTGGATGTTGATCCGCACGGGAGTCGTCCTCATCGCCATCGTGGCGGTGTCGGTCTCTTTTGCCTGGTTTCGGGCGGCGGGCGCGCAAAAGGTAGGCGTAGAGCCCCTCACTATCTCGGCAGCCGAGGCGGAGGTAGTGGAAGTGGAAGGGGGCACCAGTTATAGTCTGCGCGGAGACTACAACGGCCAAACGGGACTGACCGACGACGGATCGGAGATGCCCTTTTTCGTGGGAAAGGACGTGCCTCTCACTCGCAAAATGACCGACAGTACGTACAATCCCGCCACCTACAAGTTGACCAAGCTGACGATCACGGCTGTCCTTAGTCTCGATCAAGTGCTTGCTACCTTTGGAGAGAAGGAATTGCTCAATTCCGCGTCATTAGAACCCGGAAAATGGGATGATGATTATGGTGAATATTTCAAAGGTCCGCGGGACTACTGTTTCGATTCTTTTTGTTGGCGCATCGCCTTACTCAAGGAGCCGCATCCTGTCGGCGAGACCGGCGCGGCAATCAGCAACCCCACCTACGTTGCTCCCAAGGATTGGTCCTGGAGTACGAGCAATTCGTCCACACTCACCAAATTGTACGGCAAAGACGTGGTGCTGGAATTCGGCATCCGACTCTATTTTTTGGACGCAGAGAGCCTTGATCAGACCGGGGATGACCTTTATCTACGAAATGCTTTTCGATATAGCGGGTACAGTGGCGGTCTTCACGACTATGTGGATTACACCTACTGCGGCGCTACGTTTAGTTTTGCCTATTCGATCGGTTGCAACTATAAGTTTAGCAAAACCAAGATCATCCAGCCGCCCGAGCCTTCCACAGGAGGGTCGTCTACAGGAGGTGGATCATGAAAATGAGTCTTCGATTGGGCGGGGCATTGCTTGCCCTCGTCCTGATACTGACGACCGTCGTGTTCGTATCCCTTGCCTGGTACGAAGTAACGCCCGTGGCGCCCGACGGATTGGCAATCACGTCAAAAGGATACGTGGCGCTGTCTTATCAGGCAGCCCTTCAATACAATACGTCCACGGGTTTTGTGGACGCAGCGTTAGACTATTCGGTCATACCGACCGCTTGGGTCGCTCCGACTACTGCCAACGCCATGACGCCCGCCAAGGTGGGTGTGGACGCTATCCGCAATTCGTTGACCGTCGCGGACGTCACGCAAGCGGATGGCGCAATCGTCACCCAAGCCGCCAGGCCGGCGACTTTCCGCTCCAGTTTGCAATACGTCAACCGTTTGGACTTAGGAAGCGAGGCCAAGTTACGCATCGGCGCTATTGCGTATGCCGTAGCCAAAACCAACGGTGTAGTGACTTCAAAACGCCGGACATCTTTGCAGGGGGATATTTTGCTGCGCTCTACGGTGGACGTAGACTATACCGACCAGTCTGTTGAGGACGACCACTTTGAGTTTGAATACTCTCCCTCCACCGTCGCTATCCCCATGGATCACTACGACATCACCATTCAAAACAAGGACGCATTGTTGACCATTACGACCAATTGCTATTTTCGACAAGTGGACGAATTGATCCCCGGCTATTTGAGGACGGCAGACGAAATACTGCTCGATCTGCAAGTCTCCGTCCCCAGCCATACCCACACGGTTTATTTCCGGGACGAAGCCAACTGGGGTACGGGTAGAGCGTATTCTTACGGATATGCGCGCGTACCCGTATCCACTACCCGAGGGAGTTATCTGTTGGCTGGGCAAGAGGGCGACAACGACCTAGGTGTGGTAATGCGTATGGATCCACACGCGGAAGAAAACACCAAATTCGTGTACTACGGACTGCACATCTCCAAACCAACCAATATTTCTTTGTGGTACAACAATGAAAAGCAGACCGTGACTTCTAACTACAGCGTCACCACTAACGGTGTGCGAATCAATGCCACCGGCAATTACGACGTGACGCTTACCATATCCAGCAACGGTAAACTCAATTTGGCTTTTAGTCAAAGTACGATGAGCGTGCCGTTGACCGAATACACGGGCGAGTGGCGCAACGACGCGATGCACCCGTTGACGGGATTTCCGGGGTGGTACACGATAGACGTGCCTACCGACGCGGAGAGGATCATTTTCCACGGCGACGCATACAGCATAACAACAAAAAAAACAGAGTCAATGCGCATCGATTTTGACAAGCCCTTCTATTGGGAGGGAGAGTGGCATGACGCCATGCCCGCGCCGTGGGATGGTATGATCACGGTGGACGTCAGCAATATCGACTGGTTTGGCAACGACGGCTGCATACCCTACCTCTACGTATGGTACGACGACGGCACCAACAACGGCGCCTTCCCCGGCGTGGCGATGGTCTCGCAAGGTAACGGCAAATATGAGGTATTGACAGACCCCGATAAGGAGATAATCGGCGCAATCGTAATGCGCGGTAACACGGCAGGAACGAGGATGTTTAACCGCACTGCCGACATAACAACGATCACCGATCACGTCATCACCTTAGGCGAGAGCGACTTCCAAAACTGCTTCGTGGCGACCTTTACGGTGGACGTAAGCGCGATCGATTGGTTTGAAAACGACGGCGCGGTGCCTTATCTGTACGCATGGAAAGACGACGGCGACACCTACAAAAACGGCGACTGGCCCGGCGTGGCGATGAGCAAGGTGGGCAACGTGTATAAGTGCGTGGTCGACAGTTGGCAAGGGATAGACGCCATCATCATTTCGCGCAGCGACGGCACCAACGTGTGGGGACAAACGAGCAATATCACCGATTTTGGCAACTACACGCTCGTATTTGACCAGTGGGACAGCAATAGCAATGCAAACTAAACGAAATAAGACAAGCAAAACAAAAACAGGTGCGAACGTTCGCACCTGTTTTTTTATTGTGGGGTAAGGAGTACTTACGCTTTGCCGGCGCAACCGAGTACGTCCACCAACTTGTGGCGCACCAATTCCTTGATGTTGGCGCGGGCGGGTTTGAGGTACTCGCGGGGGTCAAACTTGTCGGGATGCTCGTCGAAGAATTGACGAATGGTGCCGGTCATGGCAAGACGGAGATCGCTGTCGATGTTGATCTTGCACACCGAAAGGCGAGCGGCTTGACGGAGTTGTTCCTCGGGCACACCGATGGCGTTGGGCATTTTGCCGCCGTGCGCGTTGATCATCTTGACGTACTCTTGGGGCACCGAGCTGGAGCCGTGCAACACGATGGGGAAGCCGGGCAAACGCTTGCTCACTTCCTCGAGGATGTCAAAGCGGAGCGCGGGGGGCACCAAGATGCCTTGCTCGTTGAGGGTGCATTGTTCGGGTTTGAACTTGTAAGCGCCGTGGGACGTGCCGATGGCGATCGCCAAGCTGTCCACGCCCGTCTTGGACACAAACTCTTCCACTTCTTCGGGACGGGTGTACGAGCCGACCGCGTGGCTGACTTCGTCTTCGATGCCCGCCAAGGTGCCGAGTTCGCCTTCCACCACCACGCCGTGATCGTGCGCGTATTGGACGACTTTGCGGGTGACTTCGATGTTGTCGGCAAAGCTAAGCGCCGAGCCGTCGATCATGACCGAGGTGAAGCCGCCGTCGATGCAGCTCTTGCAGGTCTCGAAGTCGGGACCGTGGTCGAGGTGCAGCACGATGGGGATCTCGGGGCACTCGTGCACCGCCGCTTCCACCAATTTGACGAGATAGGTGTGGTTGGCGTAGGCGCGGGCGCCTTTGCTGACTTGCAGGATCACAGGGGCTTTTTCCTCGCGGCAAGCTTCGGTGATACCTTGCACGATTTCCATGTTGTTGACGTTGAAAGCGCCGATGGCGTAACCGCCGTTGTAGGCTTTTTCAAACATTTCTTTGGACGTTACTAAGGCCATAAATGGTACCTCCATAAAGATTTTCGATATTTGGGGCTTTCGCCTACCTTAGTGTAGCACACCCCCGCCAAAAGCGCAAGCGGTTGAGACAAAAAGGAGAAGGGGCAAGTGGATCTCAAGGACAGCACTGCCTTGGGTAGCGGCACAAGGCGCATGAATTGTCGCATGGCGACATGAATTGACCTCACGGTCATGAATTGGGACTCCGCCCCATGAATTCTCGCTTCGCTCCATTGCGGTGGGATAGATTGTTGTTTCACCATCGTTACGCCGTCGCTTCGCTTCGGGTAATAGACCATTCCGAGCCGATGCCACAAGTGGCAACGTGTCGAGGAATCTCAAGGGCTATGCTTACTTGGTGAGTGGTACCATGAGTGAGTGCTTTCCTTGAGACCCTTCGACTACGCTCAGGGTGACAGGCGTAGAACGTCTTTCATCATCATAAGCAGAGCGCAAAGCGTACTGCGCTCAGAATGGTCTATTGCCCGGAGCATTGCAACGGTGCAACGGCTTCCCCGCCGACGGGTACAAAAAAATCCCGCCGAAATCGATCGACGGGATATTTGGTCTGGGTGAGAAGATTTGAACTTCCGACCTCTTGAACCCCATTCAAGCACGCTACCAAGCTGCGCTACACCCAGAGAACGAGCCTATTGTACCGCAAAAAACATGATCCGTCAACTATTTACACCTACTTTGCAAAAACCTTTTTGCGCCCGCCGCTTTCGGACAAACGCTATAGCGCGAGCCGTTTAGAGGAACAGCATCGCCAAAGCGATAAGGAATTGGGCGAAGTAGTAGGTCGCATGATTGGCGACGATCATCAATTTGCTCTCGGGATTGAGAGGACCGGGCTTGGCGTAGTCCTCCGGCTTGCTGAAATAGGTCATGGAGAGGATAAGGTCGGACACGATAAAGAGGATCGACCCCACCAGCAGCAAGATGGATGCGGTACTCGCGCCCGAGGCGAGTTGCCAAGCGGATAAGGCGATAAACCAACACAGCAAAAAGGCGTAGCCAATCGAGGGGAGCAGGAACTTGCCGAACTTCATCTTGAGCAGGAAGACGGCGACGCCAAAGATCAAACACACCGCACCGACGGCGGCAAGCGCCGACCACAACAGGCGCATTTGCTGATCGGGGAAGCGCATGACGGTGGCGACGATATACAGCACGTGCCCCAAGCCAAACGCCGCCATGCCCGCATAGGTCATGATATCCGCATCCCGCTTGGCGCCCTCGTACGAGCGATTGGCAAGGAAGATCTTGAAGTCCAATAGAATATCGCCGATCAAGCCCAACACGAGCCCGCCGACGAAGAGGGGGGCGACGTTGAGCACGACGTTGACGTCGTGGGGGTGCCGAGGTATCGAGGACATATAGACCTGCCGTAGTGCCTCGTTGCCGTTGTAGAGGAAAGCGCTGATCGCCGTGGCGATAAAGAACGCCGACGTCAGACTTTTGACGGCGATCGCCAACACCGAGGACTTTTTGTCCCGCAAGATACAAAACACGGCGAGGGAGATCATCCCCAACGCCAACATAACGAAAGTGACCATACGCTACCTCCTTTGAGTATCTTCATTATACGGCAAAGGGGGCACATAGTCAATAGGGGCAAAATGGAAGAATTGAGTGCAAAACGCTTGCATCGCGCGCAGGAAGTGGTATAATAAGGGCGCTCGGGCGGTGGGTGCGACGACAATCGTCATTCTGAGCCAACGGCGAAGAATCTCTATGGCAGCACTCACTAACGGTACCGCTCACCAAGTAAGCATAGTCCTTGAGATGTTTCGATGCGGACGATGTCCTTACTCAACATGACAATGGTGGGAAATAGAGCTTAGATTCGCTCCACTCGCTTACGCTCGGTCGGAATGACCACTACTCGTCAACCGGTCTATTGCCCGGAAGCACAACGTGCTGATGGCGCAACGGCAGTATCGCTTGCACCCGATTGGAGCGTATCTCATCCGCTTACCAATCGTCATTCTGAGCCAACGGCGAAGAATCTCTATGGCAGTGCTTAACTTGGGGAATCCCTTCGCCTCGTCGCAATTCGACCTAATGGTTGGTTGACGATTGGGGCGTCAACTGCACTTTGTTGTCGATTGCTCCTCTTTGCCTCACACATTGCAAGCAATGCGCGCGGCAATTATATCAAGGCGTGAGTAGTAGACCTTTGCCCTCTTCTCCTTTAGTCTATTGCCCGGAGTGCAAAGCACGATGGCGCAACAAGGGACGCTTGGTGCCACTCACCAAGTAAGCATAGTCTTTGAGATTCTTCACTTCGTTCAGAATGACTGTGACACAGAGACGCTCATGCGGTGGGGTGATTTGACTGAAGAGCCCTTGGCGTATAGGCGGAGCAAAAAAGACAAACATTACTCTATGGAGGTAACAATATGAAAGATTTAGTCAAAAAGATGGTTGCCGAGTGCGTCGGCACCTTCGTACTCGTGTTCGTCGCGTGCGGCGTGGCGGCTTTGACCGGCGGCGACTTGGTGCCTACCGCTTTGGCGTTCGGTTTGGTCATCGTGGCGATGGCTTACTCGGTCGGCAGAGTGTCGGGTTGCCACATCAACCCCGCCGTGTCCTTGGGTTGTGCCTTGGCCAAGCGGATCACTTGGAAAGAGTTCGCTTTCTACGTCCTCGCTCAATTCGTGGGCGCCGTGGTGGGCGGTATCGCCATCTTTGGCATCGCCAAAATGGCAAACCTCAATCTCCTTGGCGACGCCAGCAACTACGCCGTCAACTTTGCGTTGGAAGGCTTGACCGCGGGCACGATCTTCGCGTCCTTGTTGACCGAGATCATCCTCACCTGCATCTTCGTGTACGTCATCCTCAACGTGACCGATCACGACTCGGGCGCGGGCAAAAAAGCCGGCTTGATCATCGGTTTGACCTTGACTTTGGTGCACTTGGTGGGCATCCGCTTGACCGGTACATCGGTCAACCCCGCTCGTAGCTTCGGTACCGCCGTGGCTGCCGCTATCTTCAACGGCGAAGTCGAGGCGCTCAAACAATTCTGGATGTTCTTGGTCGCTCCCTTGCTGGGTGCCGCCTTGGCGGTGGTGTTGTTCAACCTGCTCAACCGCAAGAAGGAAGGACAAATCGTCTGAGTTTAAGGACGCAAACGAGCCCCGAAAGCGAGTCTTTCGGGGCTTTTTTGTTTGGAAAAACGTTGCGCCGATGGCGCGTGAATCGGCGCTTTGCGTCATGAATTGGGGCTTTGCCCCATGAATTGGAGCGGGCGTGCCACCGCTCCGTTGTGGTAAGGAATAGAGCTTAGATTCACTCCACTCGCTTACGCTCGGTCGGAATGGTCTATTGCCCGGAAGCACAACGTGCTGATGGCGCAACGGCGGTGGGTGGATAGAGCATAGATTCGCTCGACACGATGCCACGCGTGGCATCGGCTCGGAATGACGTTGGCGTGGGTTTCCTCGACAAGTTCGGAATGACAAGCCCTTCACCTTGCAAAAAAGGAGCGGCGGTGCGGTTTGGGAGAGGTTTTTGTTGACTTTTTGCGCAAAACGGGGGCAAATCGTTAGGATAATAACAATCTAAAATGCTAAAATGGAAGTAGAAAAGCAAAAGGAGATACTTTTATGCAAAAGTTTTGTGATTTGGAATACAAACGCCCCGACGTCAAAGGGTTGACCAAGCAACTCAAGGGCTCGTTGAAAAGCATCAAAAACGCCAAGAATTACGCCGAATTGCGCAAGGCTTACGTGGATATGTCGAAGGGGATGGAAGAGCCCCAGACCATGGGCGCCATCGCGCATATCCGCAACACCTTGGATATGAACGACAAGTTCTACGAAGAAGAGGTACGCTACCTCTCCACCGCCATGGCAAAGCAAGCGCTACTTGCCCAAAAGATCAACAAAGCGTTGCTTGCTTCCCCCTTCCGCAAGGAGATGGAAGAGGAGTTCGGCACCCTCTTTACCCACGATATGGAAGTCAGTCTCAAATTGATGAGCGCCAAGATCATCCCTTTGATGATCCAAGAGCAAAAGCTGACCCAACAATACTCCAAAGAAGCGGCGATGGCGACTGCCGATTTCCGCGGGGAAAAGTGCAATTTTTACGGCTTGCTCAAACACATGAGTTCCACCGACCGTGCCGAGCGCAAAGAGGCGTTTGAAAAGTGGGCGGCGCTGTACGAGTCCATCGCCCCCAAGTTGGACGAAGTGTACGACAAATTGGTGGCGTTGCGGGTCAAAAAAGCCAAAGCGTTGGGCTTTGACAACTTTATCGACTACGTGTATCTCGCTCGCCAACGCTACGATTACAACGCCAAAGACGCCGCCAAGTTCCGCGATCAGGTGCGGGACGAGATCGTGCCCATCTGCGCCAAGTTGTACGCCGAGCAAGCCAAGCGGTTGGGCGTGGACAAACTGCGTTTTTACGACGAGTCGCTCGTCTTCCCCGACGGCAACGCCAACCCCAAAGGGTCTACGGACGAATTGGTGCAAAAGGCGTTGGAAATGTACAAAGCCATGTCCCCCGAGACGGGCGAATTCTTTGAGTTTATGGTGCAAAACGAGTTGTTTGACCTGGAGACCAAGCCCGGCAAACACATGGGCGGTTACTGCACCTTCCTTCCCTCGTACAAAGCGCCCTTTATCTTTTCCAACTTCAACGGCACGCCCGCCGACGTGGACGTGCTGACCCACGAAGCGGGACACGCCTTCGAGTCGTATATCTGCTCTCGCACCCAACCTTTGACCGACTTCGTGTGGTCCACCAGCGAGATCAACGAGATCCACTCTATGTCGATGGAACACTTTGCCTACCCCTACATCGGGGGCTTTGTGGGCGAAGATCAAGCGGACAAGTACCGTTACGGCCACTTGGTGGGCGCGTTGACTTGCATCCCCTACTTGGTGGCGGTGGACGAGTTCCAACACCGCGTGTTCGAAAATCCCACCATGTCCGCCAAGGAGCGCCGCGCCGCTTGGCACCGCATCGAGGAGATCTATCTCCCCTGGCGGGACTACGACGGCAACGAGTTTTTGGCGGAAGGTGGTTTTTGGATGCAAAAACAACACATCTTCCTCTACCCCTTCTACTACATCGACTACGCCTTGGCGCAGGTGTGCGCTTTCCAATTCTTTGCCAAAGAACGCAAAGATCACAAGACGGCGTGGGCGGACTACCTCACCTTGTGCAAAGCGGGCGGCAGCAAAGGCTATTTTGACCTGCTCGAATTGGCGCATTTGGACAACCCCTTCGCGCCCGACACGGTGGGCAAGGTCGCCAAAGAGGTGGAGCAAGCCATCGCCGAGTTTGCGAGCAAACTGTAATGGACAGAGGGGAATTAGCCTTTACGTTGACCCAAGCCATAGCGCGGGCGATCAACGAGGGGAGAGCGACAGCGGATCTCTCCCCTCTTTTGACGTCCACCTACCCATATCGACTGCAAGGGGACGCCAAACGGCAGTGGGAAAGACAACTCGCTTTGGGTGCGGATCGCACCCTCGTCGTGGGGATGTTTGAGGTCCTCGACCGAGTGGGGATACTGTCCGCCTGCCCCGATTGGTACTTGGACAAGTTGTTGGAGCGGGCAAAGTTACTCGACGCAGACGAGTTTGAAGCCAACCCCTATATCCGGGCGGTGGGCAAGGTGTCCGCCGCGGTAGGGGACGTGCGGCTTGGGATCGAACGATACAAGGCGGGCGAATGGCTGCAATACGATATGCCCGATCTTGAGGAGGAGGAGATCGTGCCCTACCTCGGCTTTTTCCCTCGCGCGGTGTCCTTTCCTACCGTCACCCAAGAGGGCGCGCCCTGGATGAGCGTGATCCCAAGCGAGATCAATTCGATGAAAGAGGATATTGCCCAAGCCCGTGGGCGGGTGCTCGTATTGGGGCTTGGTTTGGGCTACTACGCCTATATGGTATCGAGATCGCCCGAGGTGGAATCGATCACGGTGGTGGAAGTGCAAAAGGAAGTCATCTCCCTCTTTAACGACCATATTCTGCCCCGCCTCGACACCAAAGACAAGATCAAAGTGGTCAAAGCGGACGCTTTGGACTATTTGGAAAGGCTGACCGACGGGCAATACGACTACTGCTATTGCGATATATGGGAGGACCAAGTGGACGGCGCGGAGTACTATCTCGCCATCCGCCCGCACGAAAAGAGGCTGTCGTCCACCCGTTTTGCCTATTGGATCAAGCCCCAAATCGAGGCGTATCTCAAACTTACCGCGCAATAAGGGCAACAAATCTCAGTTTTTGTTGACAAACCGCCCGAAATATGGCACAATAATTAAGTACAAAGATTTTTGGAGGTGTAATATGGAACACATCAAAACGATCAATACCCGTGACCTTTGCGAAAGCGCTCAAAACGGCGGCTGCGGCGAATGCCAAACCAGTTGCCAATCCGCTTGCAAAACCAGCTGCGGCATCGCCAACCAAAAGTGCGAAAACAACGACTAATCGTCTGAAAAATGCCGCCACCGCAATCGGTGGCATTTTTTATTACCTATGATCCATCAATATCAACAAAACGGATACAACATCGTGCTGGACGTGGCGTCCGGCTCGGTACACGCGGTCGATATCGTCGCCTACGACCTGATCGCCGCCTATCTTGGCGGGGACAAACAAAAGGTCGTGGACGAGATCTACGCCAAACACGCCGACCAAGCCACCAAAGAAGAGATCGCCGACCTGTACGACGAAGTGACCGCTCTCAAAGAGGCGGGCAAACTCTTTGCCGAGGACAACTACGAGCGCATCGCCGGTACCCTCAAAGCCCGCACCTCGGGCGTGGTCAAAGCGCTGTGCTTGCACGTGGCGCATACTTGCAACCTCAACTGCTCCTACTGCTTCGCTTCCCAAGGTCGCTACCACGGGGAGAGAGCGGTGATGAGTTACGAGGTGGGCAAACGCGCTTTGGACTTTCTCGTCGAAAACTCGGGAAGCCGACACAATCTCGAAGTGGACTTTTTCGGCGGGGAACCGCTGCTTAACTGGGACGTGGTCAAACGCTTGGTGGAGTACGCCCGCTCTATCGAAAAGGCAAAGGGCAAGCGTTTCCGCTTTACCCTCACCACCAACGGCGTGGCGATCGACGACGACGTGATCGAGTTTTCTAACCGCGAAATGAGCAACGTGGTGTTGTCTTTGGACGGGCGCAAAGAGGTGCACGACCGCTACAGAGTGGACTTGGCGGGCAAAGGGAGTTGGGACAAGATCGTACCCAAGTTCCAACGCTTCGTCAAACTGCGCGGGGGCAAAAACTACTATATGCGGGGCACCTTCACCCACGCCAATCCCGACTTTTTGGAAGATATCAAGACCATGCTCGACTTGGGCTTTGACCAACTGTCGATGGAGCCTGTGGTGTGCGACCCCCACGACCCTTCCGCCCTCACCGAAGAGGACAAAGCGGTGGTGTATCAGCAATACGAGGAATTGGCAAACCTGATGATCCAAAGAGATCGAGAGGGCAAACCCTTTACCTTCTACCACTACATGATCGACTTGACAGGCGGGCCTTGTATCTACAAGCGCATCTCGGGCTGCGGCTCGGGCACCGAGTACATGGCGGTCACCCCGTGGGGGGATCTCTATCCTTGCCACCAATTCGTAGGGGACGACAAGTTCAAATTGGGCGATATCTGGCAAGGCGTCGTCAACAAAGAGGTGCAAGACCAATTTGCCCAAGTCAACGTCTACGCCCATCCCGAGTGTCGCGACTGCTGGGCAAGGCTGTACTGCTCGGGCGGCTGCGCCGCCAACGCTTACCACGCCACCGGCAAGGTGACGGGCACCTATCAATACGGGTGCGACCTCTTCCGCAAACGGATGGAGTGCGCCATCATGGTCGCCGTCCATCGGGAACTCAACAAGCAATGAAAGCATCTACCCTCACCCCTATCTGTGACTTTTTGACGCGCTATCGGGACGCCGACGGCGTGCGATTGCACATGCCCGGTCACAAGGGCAAAGGGGAGTTGGGGGTGGAAAGCATCGATTTGACCGAAGTCGAGGGCGCAGACAGTTTGTACCACGCTCACGGCATTATACGCGAGAGCGAAAGGATCGCCTCAAAGATATGGGGATGCCATACCTTCTACGTGACCGAGGGGTCTTCGCAAGCCATACGCGCCATGGTTTATCTCGCCGCCTTGCACGCCAAGGAAAGGGGCAAGCACCCCCGCTTATTGGCGGGGCGCAACGCCCACAAAGCGTTTGCCTCCGCCGTGGCTTGGGTCGGCTGCGACGTGGAGTGGCTCGCAGGCGACGGCTCGTATCTCTCCTGCCCCGTCACTCCCTCTATCTTGGAGCGCGCTTTGGACAAAACGCCCGCCACCGCGGTGTATATCACCTCGCCCGATTACTTGGGCAACCGAGCGGATATCGCCGCTCTGTCGGCGGTTTGCCACCGAAAAGGCGCGCTTTTGATGGTAGACAACGCGCACGGGGCGTACCTCAAATGGATGACCCCCTCCATGCACCCTGTGGACTTGGGGGCGGATATGTGTTGCGACTCGGCGCACAAGACCCTGCCCGCCTTGACGGGATGCGCTTATCTCCACGTAGCGTGGGAAGCGCCCGAGGGCTTGGCGCAAAACGCCAAGACGGCGTTGGAGTCGTTTGGCTCCACTTCGCCGTCCTACTTGCAGTTGGCGTCACTGGATGCGCTCAACGGCAAATTGCCCGCTATGGGCGAGGATATCCGCAAGACCGCCGCCACCCTCACCCTACTCAAAAATACCTTGCTGTACAAGGGAATGGAATTGGCGGGAGACGAACCCTGCAAACTGACCCTTGCCCCCAAGAGTTGGGGCTACACGGGAGAAGGGGTGGCGAACATTTTGAGGGAAAGGGGGATCGAGCCCGAGTTTGCCGACCCCGATCATCTCGTGCTGATGCCGTCCGCTATGACCTCGGATCACGACTGGGACAGGCTCAAAGAGGCGTTGCTCGACTTGCCGAGATTGGCGCCCATCGACCGCCGTCCGCCCGTAATGAAGTTGCCGCGCTTTGCTATGAGCCTGCGCCAAGCCATGCTCTCCCCTTCCGTCGAGATACCCGTATCCCAAGCCGAAGGGAGGGTGCTTGCCTATTCCACCATCGGTTGTCCGCCCGCCGTGCCCATCCTCGTGGGGGGCGAAGTGGTAGACCAAGAGGCGATCGCCGCCTTCCGCTACTACGGGATCGAGAGGATCAAAGTAGTGAAATGACGTTGTGCCGCCAAGGTGGCATGATGCCATTGGCTCGCGCCGATATTGATGTCTTCTTTGCGCGTGCAAAGAAAAGTATGGAAGCCGCAAAATTGCGGCTTTTTTGACGCTTGAGTCGTCTCCAAATCAATAAAAAAGCCCCGAAACTTCGGGGCTTCCTTTTGTGGGCTGTGTACTGCACCATCTACACGGCGCGCGGCGCTCAATCCGAGTAGTCCACGTCGTAGTTGATATGCACTTGGTAGTCGGGATAGATCAAATTGATCTCGTTTTTGATCCGCTCGCCCAAAGCCGCCTTGTCCTTGACGGCGAAGTCGCTGACCATATCGAAAGAGATGACCTTGTGTTCCAAGTCGGCATAGATGGCGTGGACGTTGATGATCTCTTCGTTTTCCTCGGCAATGCGTTTGACCAGCGCGCGGATGGCGTGTTGCTTGCCGTCCTGCTCGTTGACGGCGTAGATACCCACCGTCAAAAAGACGTGGAAGCGGTCGTACACCGCTAGCTGTATCTTTTGGGACAAAGCGTGGATTTCATCCGCGGTCATAGCGCCGTCCACTTCCACGTGCACCGAGCCGATCGCCGTCTCGGGTCCGTAGTTGTGCAACACCAAGTCGTATGCGCCCTGCACCCCGTCGATGGACTCCACCATCTGTCGTATCTCTTTGGTGACCTCGCTGTCGGGGCGCGCGCCCAACATTTGCCGTAAGGGCGAAATGAGGATATCGAAGCCCGCTTTGACGATAAAGAGGGAGATGATCACGCCCACAATGCCGTCGATATTGAAACCGGTGCCCATCATCACGCCCATGGCGATCAAGGTCGAAGCGGACACGATGGAGTCGAACAAAGCGTCGGTACCCGAGCCGACGAGCGCGTCGCTTTGGTACTTTTTGCCCTGATGGCGCACGTACAAACCCAGCAATATCTTGACGACCACGGCGACCGCCACCACGACGATACTGTACCAAGCGTAATTGGCGCCCTCGGGGGTGATGATCTTTTTGACCGACTCCACGCCCGACACGATACCGGTCGCTAAGATGATGGCGGCTACGATGACCGCGCTGAAATACTCCACCCTGCCGAATCCGAACGGATGGCGACGGGTGGGAGCGTGATGGGAGAGTTTGATCCCCAGGATACTGACTACCGACGAGATAGCGTCGGTGAGGTTGTTGACCGCGTCCAAGACCACGGCGATAGAGCCCGCGATCAAACCGATCGCCGCCTTAAACCCCACCAAAAAGAGGTTGGTGACGATGCCGACTATCGAAGTCTTGGTGATTTGTTTTTCCCTTGTCTTACTGTCCATATAACCACCTTATATGCACAAAGCCACCTTAGCAGGTGGCTTTACAATCGCAATTCGTTGATCGTTTTATTCCGCTTGTTCGTTTTGCTCGCTCTCCGACAAGGGCTGCTCGCTTTCCTTTTGAGGTTGCTCCTTATCTTGAGCGGATTTGCCCTTAATGCCAAACATAGCCTTGAAGTGACTGCCCTTGCACACGAAGATCTCTCTGCCTATGATGGCGCCCACAAACCCGATGGTACCGCCGAACAACACGTCCGAGAAGTAGTGCGCACCCGCCACGATACGCGAGACGGCGACCACGGCGACATAAGCTATACAACTGCACCACACGGCGATCTTGACGCCTTTTTTGTTGAGTTTGTCGTCGAGATAGGGGATCGCCAACAAGCTATATACCATTGCCGCCGAGAAGGTATGCCCCGAGGGGAAGGACTTGGCGTTGTCGGTGGCGATCGCCACGTTGTAGACCTCTTTCATCCAATCCCGCTTGCCGTTGGCGACGTACCAAGGGGTGTAAGCGTCAAAGTTGCCGACGTAATTCATGGCGCGGAAACGCACCCTGCCCACGGGGCCCTTGACGAAGTGCACGACGAGATAGAACGCCACGGCGCAGAGGATGGCAAATGCCCACCACACCATTTTGTCGTTGACCTCGGGTTTGATATGCTTCCATGCCAAAGCGGACAGAACAGTGCCCACCGCGCCGAACACAAAGGATAGCCCGAGGATATACATACTGCCGGCGGCTTTTTTGCTCGCCAACACGTACAAAGCGTCGTCTCCCAACTGCGCGCCCAAGTACTCGGCAACGTAGGAGAAAGCGTCCTTAAACACCATCGTGATACCGCCCACCGTGAGGATGAGGGAGAAGCAAGCGGCGATACGCCATTTGCCGCCCTTACGCCATGCCGCCCAAAACCAAATGAGACCGACCACGGCGACCATCAAATACAAAGGAGCGGAGCCGATCGCCTCGAAGAAGAGGGCAAACCCGCTGTGCGAGATGTACTCGCCCGAATCCAAACTGTGTTTGGTGAGGAGTTTGCTGATCTGCAGATCGTAAAAACTCGCCAACGTCGCCAATCCCGCAAACACCACGGCAAACAAGCACACCGCGATCCAAGACTTGGCGCGAAGGGACAAACCTTTCTTTTCCATAAGACTACCTCTATAATATAGGATAACCATATTATACCTATTTGACGGGGGATTTGTCAATAGTCCGCTTGATCTCGCGAGGGGACAAAACGGTCACTTTTGCCCGCATTTTGACCCAATCGGCGGCAAAACGAGATAGGGATACCTTCTCCCCGTCCAAACACCAATCCAGTTTGGGAGCGTCGACCGTCACCTCGTCCACCTTGCGCCAAATATAGCGCGAAGTCTCCCTATCCGCTTAGACTCCTACGAAAAACACCCGAAAAAGAGGAAAGAACAATTTGATCCGAGCGCGCAATCCGTCCCGACCCGTAGACGGCAGCAACAGTAGGTATCCGCCCCCTTTCTCCTTGTCGTAGGCGCGATTGAAACGCAACCCAAAGCAGGTGGACGAGTGAATGAGCATGATCAAGGCGTACTGCCCGCAATAGGTCTTGCCGCCCGAGACGACTTGGGCGGGGATAGAGGGGACTTTGTACTCTCCCCACACCTTGGCAAGGTATGCCAGTCTCCCCCACCGCTTTTTGTCCCGCTCGCTCGCCACCCAACCCAACGGACAAAAAATGCCCGTCGCCAATACGTAGCCAAACGCCCGCTCTCCCGCCAGTCCAAGGTAAGGGGAAGCGCCCTGTTTGCCCCGCTCGTTGAGAGTGCCCATGGGGAGATAGAGTATCTCCACAGGATAGCGATACGCCCACTCTAACACCGTACTCAACGTGCCGTCGCCCCCCACGACGAGTACCTTGTTTGAGGGGATAAAACGTTCCAACTCCCAAGGGGCGACCACTTGATACTCCCCCTTCAAATACCGTTTGCCTACCGCGTCGGGATCGACTCGGTGCGCTCTTCCCGACAGGGGATTGTACACGACGTAATCCACCCCTAAGGATATGAGCGACAAAGCAAAGTTGACATCGCGGCACCCAAACTCGCTTCGTTTCCCCTCGTCTATTGGGCAAGCCGGCAAAAAAGAACAAAGCGCTCCAAAGACAACGCCGACGTCTAATCAAATGCAAAACCACACAAAAACGCTCCTTCCGCAAAAACGAAAGGAGCGTTCGTACTTGTCTCTCGGGTCGTATCAATCCTCGGCTTGATCGTACTCGTCCAACAATTTGTCGTACTCGGCAAACACTTGGTCGATGATATCGTCGTCCAACACCAGTTGGAAGTTGTCCCCTTCCTCGCCCTCGGTCACTTCAAAGACCAGCGCCTCGTCTTCCTCCATGCCGTCCAACAGTTCCACGGGTTGCAGAATGCTGTAATACTTGTCGCCCAAGCTGATGCCCGCGATCTCGATAAAATCCACTTCTTCCCCGTCGGGACCCGCCAAGGTCAACACGTCTTCGTTGTCTTCGTCTACCACAAACTCTTCTCTGTCGCTCATAATGTCCTCACCATTTGTTATGTACGTGCTCGGCAAAGCACATTTTGTCCTTGATCTCGATCACCTTGCCGTCGTCCAACACCGCCTTACCGCTGATCCGCCCAAACACTTGGTGGGGGATCATGCACATGATACCCAAATCGATGGGATCCTGACGGTCGATGACGGGGACGAAACTCATTTCAAACCGCCCGTCGTTGGAACTGAACGTCCAAGGGTCGGTATAGCGATACGCGCCTTTGTCGTCCTTGGGAATGTTGAAGGTCACCTCGTCCAACTTGTGGGATCTGCCCTTGTAAAACAGCATATTTTCGGTGGCGGCGGACGTGTTGCCAAAGCCGTAGCCGATGTTCCAACCAAAGGTATTGCCGTCCTCCAATTCCACCTGACCGCTGCCCCAGTACCAGGTGTTGTCGTACGTCCAAACGCCTCTGCCCCAGTCCAAGGTCGCCAAAGAGCCGTTGTCACGGCCGAAGTGATACTCTTGTCCGTCGAACTTGCACCAGCCCTCGGCTTTCATACAGTTGATCTTTTGGTTGTAATAGAAGTGCGCCTTTTTGTCGAAGGGGGTGGCGATGACCATGCTCTCCTCGGGGAACTCGGTCAACAGCACGTCGAAAGTAAACGGCTTGCCGCTCTTGCAGTAGTCTTCCAATTTGCCAAAGAGGTGGCGCGTTTTGCCGTCGTTGGTAAAGGTCATTTCGGCGCGCTTGCCCTTGATGGATACATCCCCTTTTTCGGACGTATTGGGCATACCCACTTTACCCAAAGGCAGGATCCCCATATCCCCGTCGTTGAGTTGGAAGGGCTTGTCCCCAAACCCCAACAGGGAGATGGACGCGGTGGACGCATAGCCCACGTCGCTGATGGTCAAACAAAGTCCCACTTCCTGATTGCCGATATAGTAGTAGTCCCACTCTTTGATGCGCATTTTGCCCGCCTTGATGGCTTTGCGGTCGTATTGCCAGTACAACTTTTTGGCAAATCCCGGCTCGGCGATGTTGCCTTTGGCGTCCAACAAGGGTTGGGGGGCGGTGATCTCGTGTTGTTTGCTCATAGTTTTCTCCTTTGGAGCGCTATGCTCCGATCGTTAGGCGACCCGGATGGGTCTATCTTGTATGGTTTGACTAAATCTTACTATCCAACTTGCCGTCTTGGGCAAGCAAAAACACTCGTCCGTATATCCAACTCGCCTTGATGGGGCCGTAGTCCTCGCTGTCGTTGCTGTTGCCGCGGTTGTCCCCCAAAATAAAGTACTCCCCCTCGGCCAACTTGTAGTTGTAGTTGTTGGAAGTGTGGTCGGTCACGCCCAAGGTCGACCAAGTATAGACGAACTTTTCTTCCTTGACGTTGTTGACGTACAACTCCCCGTTGACGAAAGCGATCGTGTCCCCGGGGCAACCCACGACCCGCTTGATGACCCTCTTGTAGCCGTTTTCGCCCGTATCCTCTCCCGCTTGGAGATTGCGAACGAACGGAAGCGAGCGGATAAAGTCGCTGAACGTGGTCTTTTTGGTGGCGGGACAAACCTCTTTGTCGTCGGCAAAGTCCGCCAAAGTGTACTTGGTGCCGTTGGGCTTAAAACTGCCCAACTCTTCGGGGATATACACCACGACGACGTCCCCTTTTTTGAGGGACTTGTACGCCTTGTTGATGTACACCTTGCTGCCCGACGACTTGATGGTCGGGGACATACTCGACCCGACCACGCCGATAGACCCGACCCAGTACAACTGGATCAGCCCGACCGCCACGAAAGCCAAGATAACGACCAACAGTATCTCGACTATGATGACCAACAGTTTTTTCGGTCCAAACTCTTGATTACTCATATTATACCCACAACATATTGTTGAACAATATTCCTTCGGCGTGATCGAATTCTATCTTTTTCATGCCGCTCCAGTCTTCCATCGACAAGCGATCTTCGTCGCGGAAGTCGTCCGCGTCCAACACGAAGCGTTGCCACTCCTTACGTCCTTCGAGGTAGGGGTGGGCGGTATAGACGCGGTATTCGCCCTCGCGGTAGACGGTCATTTTGACCTCGAACTCGCGAGTCGAGGTGGTGTACGCCCATATCTGCAAACTGCCCGAGGGCAGCAATCTGCGCTTTTCGCCCACGCAATAGGAGATCAATTTGCCCTCTTTGGTGACTATGCCTTGTATCCCCTCGGGATCGTGCCCCACCCCGAACACGTCGTCGGGAATGGTAACACCCGTAGTCTCGGCAAAGAAGGTGATATCCATACTCGTATCGAACAGCAGTTTGGTGGGCGTGAGCCTCTTGCGGGGCATATCGGGGGTAAGGGCGATGGTGATGGGGGTGGAAGCGATCTCCACGCCGTCGCGATACCTGACGCACGCATACGCCACCAACTCCTTGTCACACTCGGCGATATCCACCGTAAAGAGGGTGGACTCCTCTTCCGCGCGGGCGGATTGGCTCTGCCACGAACGGTACTCGGGATCCTTTTCGTCGTAAGTGAAAAACAAAGATACCGAGGACGCTTTTTTGTCGCTTTGGTCGGGCGTCACGGCAAATTGTATGCCTTCTTCCCCCACGGTATACGTGAGTTCGGGATTTTGGGGCAACTCCTTGCGGGCGAAATACCGTCCCTCGATCCAACGCCACAAGGTGTGATACGAAGTGCCGCTCATCTGCGAGTGCAGACGGTTGGACACCACGGTGGCGCACATACTCGCCTCGGGCAACAAAGTCATCAACTTGTCCAAGTTGTCAAAAGCGTGGGACTCGTGATTGGTAGAGGTAACGATCAACATGGGACACACCGTGTACATGGCGTACGCCGAGGGAGACAGAGCGATCTCCCACTTGTGCACGTTTTCGTCCTCTTCCAAGGACAAATGCTCCTTGTGTACGGTCATCCCCCAACCGAGCAAGCTGACCCCGCCGTAGAGGCGATCGTCCATGGCGCACAAAGGCCACACGATCTCGTTGGCTTGCCTTGCGCCGATCACGATGGGCTTGACCTTGGGAAACAGATCCATCACCAAGGTCACAAAGCGGGAGATCATCCTCGTCCACAAAAACACGGGGCTGGCTTGAGCCGAAGGCAAACAGTTGTGAAGACCGTGTTGGGCTCTACTCCAACGGCCGTACTCGTAGTCGCCCGAATACTCGGTGCATACGCCCCCCTCGCCGATCAAATCGACCACGCCCACGTTGTAGCCCATTTGGGCGATCTCTTTCACCGCGTCCAGCGAGGGATCGCCGAAGTCGGACACGTAGACGATCATCTTTTTGCCCTTGGGATCGGGCAAATAAAGTCGGGCGAGGGCGCGCACTTTGCCGCCCTCGTCCGCAATGGCGTTGTAAAACAGGGTTTTGACGGCGATACCGTCCACCGTCTCGTTGGAGACGTAGTTGACGTCCAAAGGCTGTTTGGTGGGATCGAAGTCCTGCCAAAGCTGTACGGGCGTCAAAAATCTTGCTTCCATCTATTGTCCTCCGATTAGATCAGACCGAGTATTTGTTGATCGGTCAGTTTGAGTTTGCCCGCCTCTCTCAATAGGGCGCTCACCTCGGGCAAAGCCTTCGCCAACTCCTCCCGATTTACGCCGCAAGCTTGCACCATCGCCTTGACGAAGGGGGCTTTGCGAGATTCGGGCACGTCCTTTTCGCTAAGCACCGAGCACACCGCGTCCGCCACTTCTTCCGCCAAAGTGCCCGTGAGCACGCAGTCGAAATCCATCGCCACGAGGCTGGTGCCTTTGACGATATAGCTGCGAAGATCCACGTTGCCGATGCGCTTGTCGGGGATGGCGGCGACGAAACCCGTCAATATCTTCGCCAAAGCCTGCGCAAGCAAGGTGACCTTAAAGACGGGACCTTGGCTCAACTCCTCGTACAAAGTCTTGCCTTCCACGTAATCCACCAACACTTCGTCGTCGGTACGTTGCACCACTTTGGGAACTTTGACCCCCCTCAAACGCAATAGAGACAGCATATTGTACTGCATCTCGCAAGCGTCTTTGGTGGCGTAAGCCAACAGATAGTACTTGGTGTTTTGTTTTTCCACCAACAGGATCTTGCATTTTTTGGCATGCAAGCCACTGATCTCTTTACATCCCAACATAGCTCATTCCTCCTTATCCGTTTGAGAAAACACCACTTTGCTCACGGTGCCTTCCCGACCCAAGATACACACGTCGCCGTGGTACCAATATATGAGGGAATCCCCCTCAACGGAGGCGTCGATCGACTCCCCCGTCGTCAACTCGATCACGCAACGAGCCCCTTTGGCAAACGCCGACAAAGTAAGGGTCTTGCGGTGATAGCACTCGATCTTGTACTCGCGATGGGTGACGCCGCTGGAGACGTGCTCCCACAGCCCCGAGCCCACGCAAAAGTCCTTGATCCCAAACTGTCTCTCGCTCCCGTCGACAGTGACGGAGATGGTCTTGCCCATGCCGCCCAAAGCGTCCACCGAAGGAAGGGGAACGAACACGTTGTCGAGCGACTCGAACGAGGTATCGGGATCGGCTCTTAGGGTGTACAACCCTTTGCTCGTCTCCTCGAGATAGCATTTGGAGCAAGCGGCGGGGCTAAGGACGACCAACTTGTTGCCCCTATCCGACGCCCAAACGTCGGTCGAGGTCTCCCCCAAACTCGCGCGAACGTCGTCGACTCTGCACACCCCGTCTTGGGTCAGATCTCCCCAATCCACCGTCTTGACTTCGGCGCCCGAAAGCACCAACACGGGCTCTCGTTGGGGAGCGTACTCCCGACAAGCGGGCAAAAGGAGAACGCCGCACAAGGCGACCAGCCAAATCAATATACGCAGGATAGGTTTGGCTTTCATACTTCTCCCCCTACTACACTATACCACAATACCTAAGGTATTGTCAAGACAGCCCTTTGGGATTGCGATAATTAAGATAGACCCAGCAAAACGCCGAGTAAAATACCCCCTGCCGTTACGCCCAAGCCCAAGGGATATTTGACCTTGGCGGGATAGCGGCAATAAGGGGAAACGAAAGCCAACCCCAAGTAGTAAACGGGGATACCGTACACGGCAAAACGAAACCGCAAAAAGCCGCCGCCCGCAACCCACATCATGGTACGGTTGACCAACAGAACGACCCACTGCACGGGGTACAATACGACCGACAGTCCCGACCAAACGAGCCCTGACAACGTACCCCAAAACAGCACCGTGTACACCAGGCTCATCAGGGGGACGAACACGAGATTAAAGGGAATGGTCAGCCACGAAATGCCCCCGAAGAAATAGACGGACAAAGGCGTCACGGACAAAGTGACCGCCAAATTGATGACCAACGCTTCCCGCAAAAAGGAGGGGACTTTGTTAAGAAAGGACAGTTTGGGAAGCCCTGCCAACCGATCGAACCCACGGCGGAAATAGGGCAACAGCACGATGATCCCGAAGTAGGCGGCAAAACTCAACAAAAAACTGACGTCGAATAGCCACAACGGCTTGATCAACAACAAAAGTAACGCCGCTCCCGCCCAAGCGGAGGGCGGGTCGTATCGTCTGCCCAAACTTTTGGCGACAAGGAGAGTCATTGCCATAGTGCCCGCCCGCAATACCGAGGGGCTCCATCCGCACAACCAAGCGTAGGGCAACCATACGACCAAAGTGGGCAACCACCGCCACCTTGCGGGACAGCGACACAGGCGAAGAAGCAAGAGTACCGCTCCCACCAACAGTCCTACGTGCAATCCCGATACCGCCAAAAGATGGGCGATCCCCGCCGAACGATAGCCGGTGACTACGTCGTCGGTCAGTTTGCCCGTCTGCCCCAACAGCATGGCGTAAGATAGACCGCCCGCGTCCCAACCCATGCGGTCGACCAGCACTTTGAGAATGGCTTTTTGCGCCTTTTCGTAGGCGTAGAGGACGGGCGTGGTGGACTGGATGTAGATCTCCTCGGCATCCTGCCGATAAAACGTCGAGTCCAACACTTGGTGCATAGGGTAAGACTTGTAGTAGTTGAGCCTGACGGTAGACACCTTGCCCCACACTCTCACCCAAGCGCCCGCTTTGAGCGGGGTGCCCACCACGTAGGGCGCGTCGTCGTCCCCGTCCACGTAGCCGTCCAAGTCCACCGTCACCGAGCACTTGCCGGACACCTTGTCGCCCCGTATCGTCAACGAGTCGAGCACCAGTCCTTCCACGTATCCGTCGGACGAGCGTACCTCGGCGATCCTACCCACCACGGCGGCTTTGCCCGAGTAGTAGGAGGAGCGGCGCACGGTGGTCTCGACAGAGAGGACACCGACGGCGGTCGCAAGGAGCAAGACGAGGGCGATCAATCCCATCATCACCTTCTTTCGCACGATCGCCACCACAAAGAGGGGGATGGCGAGGACGAGAGAAAGGCTAAGCGTGATCCACCACACGTCGATAGACACCGCCAAGATCCCGACTACCGCCGCGACCAACATAAGCGGCAACAGTCGAAAAGAAAAGGGGATCCAAGCGGCATTTTTCATAGGTATAAAAAAGGGGCGCAAAGCGCCCCGTCAAAGACTATTTGAGAAACTTATGTAATTTGGCTTCCCACCGGGAGATGGCTTCTTCGTCGTACACTTCGGGGATGGCAAGCGCCACCTTTTTGGCTTTTTCGCCCTTCTTCATCACGCCCGCGATCGCCAACAAAACGTGCAAACGAGAGATGCCTTTGCAAGCCTTTTGAATGATCTGTTTGACGGTCAGTTTGAAGGGTTCGCCCGTGGCGACCGCACCGAAATCGCTCTCCGCCAACACGCCGCTGTCCACCACCCAACGAATATCGTCGGGGTTGCAGTTCAACAGCCAGCGTTTGAGCACGTCCACCGAGCAGAAATCGGCGCCCACTTGTTTGAAAAAGCGCACTTGATAGTGCCACAGCGCTTCCTTAGACACGCTTTGGTGTTGCACCAACACCTCGGATAGGATCTGCGCCGCGTCCAAGGACGCCGCCATGCCCGAGCCGAGCATAGGAATGGTCATAAACGCCGCGTCGCCGATGGCGACGTAGCCGTCCGCCACCATGCGGGTCAAGGGATAACGGATGGGAATACGGCATACCTTGCCGCCCGAGACGAGCTTGTCGCTCAACACGGGGTTGTCCTCTCTCAACGACTCCAACAACACGTTGAGGGTATTGTCGTCCAACCCGTCCGCGCGACCGATGAGGATATCCACTTCCTTATCCGCGGGGTCGGCGATACACCAACTGATGCCCTTGCCCCCTTGGTGAAGCAAATACGCGCGGTTGGTCTCGTGATCGGGAACTTCCACTCCCTCGTTGCGCTCGAAGAAGCCGCGAAACGCCGAAAACACTTCGTATTGATCGGGTTTTTGTTGGATCTTGTACACCTCGGGCACCATCTCGCGCAGACGGCTGTCCACGCCCGTGCAGTCGATGACCAAGTCGGCTTTGACGTTGTGATCGTCCACGGCAAGACCCAACACCTTGTCCTCTTTGACCCACAGTCCCACCGTGGTCTCAAACTCGAACTTGGCGCCCGCCTCGCGAGCCAAACCGATCAACCAATGCAACAGAGGACGGCGCATGATGGTGTAGTCGGTCGCCACTTCCAAGGGGACGAACAAATGTTTGGGCGAGCCGGGGACGACGAACGTCCAGTTGCGTTTTTCCCTGCGCATACTCTCGTCGGGTTGGGGCAAGCCCACTCGGGCAAACACGTCTTTGGCGATGTCGTCGTGCCAATCGTACGTCACCTTGTCGTAGCTTTTCGCTTCGTACACGGTCACGTCAAACCCGTTTTGCGCCAATCTGTAAGCTGCCATTACGCCGCCGATGCCCGCACCGGCTACCAACACTTTTGCCATAGTATCCTCCTAAAATCCGTAGTTGCCGGGGGTGACGAACCACCCGGTGATGAGCGCAAGTAGCGCCGCAATGATGACTTGATGTATGACGACCACCCACAACGTGTGCCTACCCACGAAGGAAACGGGGCGTTGCCAACCCCTGTCCAGACGGGGCAACAAACTGCGCTTGGCGGGGTACAACAGCCCGACCAACCCCACCCCGAACAACACGCGGGAAAGGTAGGGGAAACATACGGCGGGATATTTGTCCGCCAAATAGACGTTGGACCCCAGTATCGGGAAACCGTCGCCGGGAGTAAAAGCGTACATATCCCCCATCTTTTCGGACAAAATACAATTCCAAACGGGCGTAGTCGGGTAGGCGGTGGGGCGTATGACCAACCAGTTGACGAGATACAGCCCAAACGCCAGTCCCCAAGCGACTGCTGTCCTAACGTAGGGTCTATCGGGGAAAGCGGCGTACACCAACGCGCCGAAAGCGGCGCATACCGCCAACATGTGCAACACGCCGAAGCGGACGGCAAACCCCTCTCCCCCAAACACCAACGCTTCCAACGTAGTGGTAGCGGCGGTGATGACCACCGCGCAAGCGGCGATCTTGAAGATACGAATGGGGTTGTTGCGGCTAAACGCCACGCTCATACCCGTCAGAGTGCAAAAGATCCACAATACGATATCCTGCACCCAATAGCGCAATTCCCAGTAGCAGTACTGCTGACACAATACCGCGATGGTCTTAGCCGCGCCCCCCGCCGATACCCAGTTGTCGCCGAATATGTACCATATATCGAACAGGGTGTGGTCGAGGATCATCAACAGCACGCAGATCCCTCTCAAAAAGTCCAACTCCCATATCCGTCGACGAACAGGGGGAAGTAACCGACTGTCGGGGATCGCCACCCCGTCCACAAAGATCGTCATGCGCCCTGCCCGGGTTTTTCTTCCCTTCGCAAAAACTGCACCGAGTTGTGGTCGTCGTAGTACACGTCAAAGTGATCGTCGTACTCTTGGATGAGCAAGTTGGGGTTGACCTCGCTGTGATACACAAACAAGGGCTGCCCCGCCCCCTGCTCCCTCTCGGGACGTTTGACTTCCCGCACCACGCGGCGTTTGCGCTGCCTCTTGGGGGGCACGGCGGCACGGATAGCGGCGCCCGAGCCCGCCACGATGGTGTAGACGGGTTTGTTGGAATAAGAGTGAATGAACAAACAGACGGACACCCCAAAGCAAAGGGCAAGTCCCACGTAAAAGAGGATGCTGTCCACCGACACGACCTCGAAGTCGAAAGCGCCGACGGCGACCAAGATCACCCCAAAGAGAAAATAGCCGAAGGGCACGTACAACCCAAAATACACGATCACTTTGGCAAGGATCTTGACAAACTCCTTGACGATCGTGTAGGTCAGTTTAAGGGCGGCCAATAGCGCGACTATCAGCACCAGTCGAGTCCCCGACTTGCCCTCCGTAGCTTTGTTGGTGATCAGCGATTCCAGCATAACGTACCTTGCTCGGTATAAGAAAAACGCTCTCCCTTATACCGATTATAACCATTATACCACGTATCGACACCGAGTTCAACAAAAAGTTTGAAATATGCTCCGCATCACGCAAGCGATTTGCGCCCTTCCCAAGCGAAGCGAGGAGGAAAGGGTATAAAGCGCGCCGACGGCGCTTACATGGATAAGATACGCTCCAATCGGACTTTGTCCTCCCTCGGTATGACGAGACTTCATAGACGGTCAGGCGGTATCTCATCGCCAAGGCGCACGCCTTCCTTATCAAGGGGGTCCCCGCAAAGCGCAGAGCCAAAGGCGAACGCTTTGTGGGGGCGTTTGCCGCAAGGTGCAATTCACGCCGTTAGGTCAATTCATGCCGAAGGCAATTCACGCTCCGTTAGGAGCAATTCATCCACCTGTCGGTGAGATCACATCACCCTGCACACCCAGCACGCCAACACGCTGGAAAAGAAGGTCACCGCCAACGCCACGGGTAAGGCGTAGCGGAGTTTTTTGCCCTTCGCTCCCGCAAAATACACCGCCAACACGTAAAACACCGTTTCGCTGCCTCCCACCAACACCGAGGCGCACCGACCGACGTAACTATCCACCCCGTAACGGGCGTAAATATCTTCCAACACAGCCAGAGACCCCGCTCCCGACAGGGGGCGAATGACGAAAAGGCGGGTCAAAGGGGACGGCACGCCCAAAGCGGTGAGGACGGGGGAAAGCATACTATCCAATCCGTCTCCCAACGGGCTTTGGTTGAGCAACACGATGCAGATAAAGATGCCCGCAAGGTAGGGGAAAATGCTTGCGATCAATTTGAGGGCTTTGGTCGCCCCCGTCACGAAGGCGTCGAACACGGGCACTTTTTTGAGCGCTCCCAACCCCAAAATCCCCAGTACGGCAAGGGGCAAAATATAATCGGCGAGATTAGGCACGGCGAGCCCTCAACTTGCGGGAGACGGCGCGGCAAGCAAGGCACAATCCCACCCCGAAGAGGGCGCTTGCCACCGAACACACCAACGTGGGCAAAATGACGTCCCCCGCACTCATACTGCCCTCCGCCGCCCGCATGGATACCACGGTGGTGGGGACCAGTTGCACGGCGGTGATGTTGAGGACGAAAAAGAGGATCATGTTGTCGCTGACCGCGTTTTTCTCCCCCGTCATACTTGCCATGGCGTCGATCCCCACGGGGGTCGCGGCACCCCCCAGCCCCAAGAAGTTGGCGGCGAGGTTTAGACCGATTAACGCGTGCGTTCTGGGACTTTCTCCCTTAAAAAGCCGGCCGAACACCTTGCCGAATAGTTTGGATAACTTGTCCTGTACGCCGCTTTGCTCCAACACTTCCATCAGCCCCACCCACAGTGCGTACACCGAGGTCAACTTGAGGGAAGTGTCCACTCCCTGCTTGGTGCCGCTAAGCAAAGTGGGCAGCACCGCCTGCGGATCGGAGAGGGTCAAAGACAACACGCCCAACCCAAACAAAATGACGAAGACGAGGTTCATACCCTACCCTATTCGGCAGCCCTTAGGATTATGCTTGCCAATAGCCAAAGTATGTTGTAAACTATTGGCGAGGTGCATTATGGATAGATCTCAATTACTACTGACCCTACTCAAAGACAAGCCCGCCAAGTTGGTGTTCAGCCGCCCCGTCAAAGGCAAAGACAAGACGGTGGTGGTCAAGATGGAAGGGAGCAAGTTTCCCTACCAAGCCCAACGATACAGCGGTACGCAAGTTTTCCACACGTCGGTATTCGATCTGGAAGGCTTCGTCCAAAAGACCGCTCCCTACTACAAGGAGTTGCACGTGTTATCCGACTACGACCACTCCTTCTTGCTCAAAGACGGCGTCCCCGTGGGCTACCAAAAGGGCGGGGCATACTCAGGTGGCGCCACCACGCACAACCGCGTCAAACCCTACATCATCAACGAGGGAGACGATCTACCCATCCTCGTCAAGTTGGGGATATTCACCCAAGATCGCAAAGTCGTGGCGTCCAAGCAGGACAAGTTCCGTCAGATCAACCGCTATATGGAAATGCTCCGCGACGTGCTGGCGGACGACCCCAAAGAGGAGCTGTACGCGGTGGACTTTGGGTGCGGCAAGAGCTACTTGACCTTTGCCGTCTACTATTACCTCACCAAAGTCCTTGGCAAAAAGGTGACTATGGTGGGAGTGGACCTCAAAGCGGACGTCATCGCCAAATGCAACGAGTGGGCGAAAGAGTTTGGCTACGAAGGGTTGAGTTTTGTGTGCCAAAACATCAAGGACTTTACCCCTGACCGCCATATCGACTTGGTGATCTCCCTGCACGCGTACGATATCGCCACCGACTACGTGCTGTACGGCGCGATCGTCAACCGTGCCGACGCCATCTTTGCGGTGCCTTGCTGTCAACATGAGGTCAACAAGCAACTGGATCGCGACTTTTTGCCCCTGCTCACAAGGCAGGGGATCGTGCGGGAACGCTTGGCGGCGTTGCTCACCGATTCCATCCGCGCCGCCGTGTTGGAACAAGAGGGCTACAAGGTGGATATGATGGAGTTTGTGGACTTGACCGACAGCCCCAAAAATATCCTTATCCGCGCCACCCGTACCAACCACTCCGCCGCGTATCAGAGGCAAAAACGGCAAGAGATACAACAAACGCTTTCTCTTACCGGCGCCAAGCCGACCTTGATCAAATTGTTGGAAGAATAGTTTTTTGCAAAACCCCTCGCAATCGGTTATGCGCACGTGCATAATGAGTGTATAACGTACGACAAGTTTTTACTATACAACGCTTTTGTTGAAACCCAAACTTGTTCGAAGACGAGTTTTACTTGTACAACGCTTTTGCGGAAAACCAACACTCGCTCGAACGTTTTTACTACACAACGCTTTTGCGGAGAAACAACGCTTGTTCGAAGACGAGTTTTTACCTAAGCTTTGCTTTTGCGGAGAAAAGCCAAGAGTGCGGTAATTCAAACGAACGAATCGAGGGGCAAGTGTATTAGACATACACGCGCCGAGTGGAGTTTAAGTACCAACGCTTGTTCGAAGACGCGTTTTTGCGCATAATCGGATGAGAGCGGAGTAATACCAACGAGAGAGCACAAACCCAATGTACTACTCGTACATGATTTGTGTGAACGAGCGGATTGCCCCAAGTGGAGTTTAAGTACCAGCACTCATTCGAAGACGAGTTTTACATATACAACGCTTTTGCGGAGAAAAGTCAAGAGTGCGGTAATTCAAACGAGCGAATCGAGGGGCAAGTGTATTAGACATACACGCGCCGAGTGAGTGAGCGGATTGCCGTAATATTGGCTTTTCTCCGCAAAAGAACGTAACAAAAATCCGACCGAGCAAACCTCGGTCGGATTTGTTTGTTGTACTACAATTACTTGATTTCGATCTCGGCACCGGCAGCCTTCAAAGCCTCAGCAACCTTGTCAGCCTCGTCCTTAGCCACGTTCTCTTTGATAGCTTTGGGAGCGCCGTCGACCAACGCTTTGGCTTCCGCCAAACCCAAACCGGTCAATTCACGCACGGTCTTGATGACTTGCAGTTTGCTAGCACCGGCACCCTTGAGCACCACGGTGAACTCGGTCTTTTCCTCTTGAGCGGGAGCAGCACCGGCAGCGGGAGCAGCAGCGACAGCCACGGGAGCGGCAGCGCTCACGCCGAATTCCTCTTCCAAAGCCTTCACGAGGTTGTTGAGCTCGAGAACGGTCATACCTTTGATAGTTTCGATAATGTTGTTGATATCAGCCATTTTTGTATCCTCCAAATATTTTCTAATTAGTTGAGTGCAACCTTACGTTGCCAATGTGTTGTTTACGCTTCCTGTTTGTCAGCGATCGCCTTGAGGGCGATAGCCAAACCGCCGATAGTACCGTTGAGCACGCGCACGAACCCGGTGATGGGGGCTTGCAACATACCCAGTACTTTGGCGACCAAGATCTCCTTGGGAGGAAGATCCGCCAGTTCTTTCACGCCGTCTGCCGAGATAGCGACCTTGTCGACCATACCGCTCTTGATTTCGATCTTGCCGAATTTGCCGACGTATTCGTTGAGGATCTTAGCGGGAGCCACAGCGTCGGCGTGACCAAACGCCAAAGCGGTGGGGCCTTCCAGATCCTTGTCAAACTCGGTGTAGCCAAGCTCGTTGAACGCGATGCGGACCAAACGGTTTTTGAGCACCTTGTATTCAACGCCGGCTTCACGCAGTTTTGCACGCAATTCGGTGTCTTGGGCGGCGGTCAGTCCTTGGTAGCTCATCAACACAACGGATTGGGCGCCTTGGATCTTATCTTTGATCTCGTCAATGATCTCTCTCTTTGCGCTCAAAATGCTTTCCGATGCTTTCGATGCCATTTCCTAACCTCCTGTGATATTCCACTTACGTGGTAATAAATAATCCTCTTGCCCAACAAAGACAAGAGGATACCAAATACTTACATTATGATGTCGTATTCACCTCGGTAAGCGGATTTTGAGACCCTAAGGTCGCTTACTGTCTTTGTATGAACGAACTTATTGTAAAGCCAAACGGTCGGATTGTCAACCGTTTGGCACAACAATTTTGTTACTTATTATAAGCAACTTTGATGCCGGGGCCCATCGTGGAGCTGACGGCGATACTCTTGAGGTAAACGCCCTTAGCGGCGGCGGGTTTGGCTTTGACGATAGCGTCCATGACGGTCTCGAAGTTCTCTTGGAGTTTGTCCGCGCCGAAACTCACTTTGCCGAAGGGCACGTGAATGATGGCGGCTTTGTCCAATCTGTACTCCACTTTACCGGCTTTGATATCATGGATGGCTTTGGTGATGTCTTGGGTAACGGTACCGCTCTTGGGGTTGGGCATCAAGCCTTTGGGACCAAGCAAACGGGCGATACGGCCGACCAAGCCCATCATGTCGGGAGTGGTGATACAGGCGTCAAAATCAAACCAGTTTTCCTTTTGGATCTTGGCGATCAATTCCTCGGCGCCCACGTAGTCCGCACCGGCGGCTTGGGCTTCGTCAGCCTTGGCGCCTTTGGCGAACACCAACACGCGCACCTTTTTACCGGTACCGTGAGGCAACACGCACACACCACGAACTTGTTGATCGGCGTGACGGGGGTCGACGCCCAATCTGACGTGCAACTCCAAGGACTCGTCAAACTTGGCGGTAGCGGTCTCCACAGCCAATTTGATGCCCTCGGCGTAGTCGTACAATTTGCCGTTTTCGACTTTGGCGGAAGCTTCGTTAAATCTCTTACTCGTTTTCATCTCTACTTCCTCCTTAGTCCACGACGACGATGCCCATCGAGCGGGCGGTACCGGCGATCATGCTGCAAGCAGCTTCCAAACTACCGGCATTGAGGTCTTGCAACTTCATCTTGGCGATCTCTTCGACTTGCGCTTTGGTGATGTTGGCAACTTTGACCTTGTTGGGGGTGGAAGAACCCTTTTCGATGCCGCAAGCCTTCAAGATCAGCACGGGCGCGGGAGGGGTCTTCAAAACGAACGAGAAGGTGCGGTCGGCGTAAATGGTCATCACCACAGGGATCACCAAGCCGGCGTTTTTGGCGGTTTTCTCGTTGAATTCCTTGACGAATGCAGGAATGTTGATGCCGTGGGGGCCAAGGGTCGAACCTACGGGTGGACCAGCAGTGGCTTTACCGGCAGCAAGTTGCAATTTGACGATTGCTTTTACTTTCTTTGCCATAGTATTTCCTCCTAGCAAATCATGGTACAAACGAGGGACATTGGATAGATTTTATCCCTCTCCCAAGCGTCAAAAGACGCATATTGTTGAATTAGGCGCGTTCGATCTGGTTGAACTCCAACTTGATGGGAGTGGGCTTACCGAACATCTGCAACACGACCTCGGCGACGCCTGCGTCGGTATCGATCTTGCTGACTTCGCCATAGTACCCCTCGAAGGCGCCCGCGATGATGCGGACTTGCTCGCCCTCGCTGATACCCAAGTCCTCTACCTTGATCTTTTCCAACCCCATGCGACGGATCTCGTCTTGGGTCAAGGGTTCGGGTCTACCGCCGGCACCCACAAAGCCCGTAACGCCACGAATGGAAGTGACTTTGTAGTAGACGTGATCCGAATAGATCATCTTGATAAAGGCGTAGGTGGGGAACTTCTTCTTCATCACCACTTTACGCTTGCCCGAAGGGGTCTCCACGACTTCCTCTTCCTCCAAGACTTTGACGTCGAAGATCTGGTCTTGCAGACCGTTGTTTTCGACCATCTTGAGGATGTTGTCGCGCACGACCGCCTCGCGCTGAGAACTGGTGTGAATGATATACCAGCACACTTCTTTCTTCCCTTCCATGATGCCTCCTAAGCTCGCACCAACAGACGGAACAAGGCGTTGAGACCGATATCAAACGCTCCCAACACCACAAGGAAGAACAGCACAACCACGAGCACCACGCCCGTTTGCGCCATCACCTTGCCAAAAGTGGGCCAAGTCACCTTTTTGAGTTCGGAAACGATCGCCTTGCAGCCGTCGCCGATCTTTTTGAAGAACGCGACGAACTTGTTGGGCTTGTTGATCTCCTTACTCTTGTTGTTGTTTTGGTTATCTTTCTTAGCCATAAAGCCTCCGATTACTTAGCTTCCTTGTGAAGGGTGTGCTTTCTGCAGAAAGGACAATATTTGGAAAACTCGAGCCTGTCGGGAGAGTTTTTCTTATTCTTTTTGGTGTTGTAATTGCGTTGTTTGCACTCGCTGCACGCCAACGTAATTCTAGCCCTAGCCTCTTTCGCTGCCATATTCAAAACTCCTTGAAAAAATTACACCCCGCTTTGAGGTGCATAACAACTATATCATCTTTGGTGGGTCTTGTCAACAAAATACGGCAAAATGCTAAAACTTTTTTATATATAATATAAAGGCGTCGCTTTGGCAACGATTTCGACGGGGAACCCCCACGCAAACTACCGCATACGCTTCCTTAATGGGTACGCCATCAAAAAGTTACGCCCTCGGCAAGAGCCGAAGGCGTAATACTCTTTGTCGTTTAGCGTTTTTGGTCTTTGATCTCGATGAGTCTTGCGCCGAATTGCTGCACGAAGCGATCCAATTCCCTCTTTTTGCCGGGCATCGCCCAAATGACGGTGTTGAATTGGTCCCCGCGGGCAGCGCCTTGGTTGCGGATGGACACCGCTTGTTCCAGACTATCGGTGATGATGTTGACCACAAAGCGCATCCTGCCGCACTTGCAAAGCATAGCGAGGGCGATGATACCGAACACGATACCCAACCCCAAAGCGATCCAGTTGATCCAGTCGTAAGACTCCAACAGCGCTTGATACGGGGGGATGAGATCGGGCTTGACGAACAGCACGATACACGCCGCGCACAGCGCCAAAAAGACGGCGCCGAAGATGAGTTTGCCCCAGCGGATGTCGCTCGCTTTGACTGCGCTGATCCCTTGCACCCTATCGATGGGGAGATCGGCGCGGGTGTAGGTGTCAAACAGCAACCTGCGATTGGTCATATACACCTTGCCCCCGCTGATAAACGAGTAGGTGTCGCACACCTCCTCTCCGTCGGCGAGCAAAAAGCCTCCCGCCATACCGCCTTGAGGCGCTTCCGCCCTCTCTTTGCGAGGTTTGGGCTCCTTCTTGGGCTTGGGCTCTTTTTCCTTGACCGGTTGGGGCTCCTCCTCCCGTTGGGGCGCCGCGTCCTCTTGGGGCGCGGGTTCCTCTTGGGGCGCGGGTTCCGCTTCGGGAAGGGGATCTTCCCTCAAAGGCTCTTGAGGCGCTTCGGGGGCGGGGTTTTCGGCGATGGGCTCCACGTCCAACAATTCTTCCATATCCAAATTATCCATACTATTCTCCTTTGGAGGGTTACTCCTATATTGTGCGTTTGGGGGTCGTACGGCTATGATGTTTTATCCCAAAAAGATCTTGCTGAGCGCTTGGATCAGCACCTCGGCTTTGGCGTTGGCGGCGTCTTTGGAGTCGCCTTTGGCGGACACGTACACCTTGAGTTTGGGCTCGGTACCCGAGGGACGAGCACACACCCAATCGCCCGAAGAGAGGGCGTAGTACATCACTTGGCTCTTTGGCAGCGTAATGGGCTCCTCGCGTCCGTCCGCATAACGGCGGATGCGCGCGTTGTAGTTGTCGGTATAAGCCACCTCGATACCCGCCAAAGAATCGATGGTCGTCGCTTCCAACTTAGCCATCTTGTCCGCCATATCCTTCATGCCGCTAAGCCCCGGGAACACAGTGGACTGGCTCTTTTCCACGTAATAACCGTGTTTGGCAAACAACTGTTGCAGGCGTTGATAGACGGATACGCCTTGATCCTTGTAGTAGCACACCATCTCGGCAAACAACATGGCGCTGACTACCGCGTCTTTGTCCTTGGCATGGGTGCCCGACAGGTATCCGTAGGATTCCTCGTAACCGAACATAAAGGTATGTTCGTGGGTGACCGCCCAGGTGTTGATCTTTTCGCCGATGAACTTAAACCCGGTCAACACGTCCATGCACTCCACCCCGTACGAGGCGGCGATGGCTTTGGCAAGCGAGGTAGTCACGATGGTCTTGACCACGGCAGCGTTGGAGGGAAGATCGCCCCGCTCGGTATGCCGCAACAGGATGTAGTCCATCAACAGCGCGCCGATCTGATTGCCGTTGAGCAAAGTAAACTCCCCTTTGTCGTCTCTGACCGCCACACCCATACGGTCGGCGTCGGGGTCGGTGCCGATCACCACGTCGCTGCCCAGCTCGTTGGCGAGCGCCACGCCCATGGAGAGGGCTTCGGGTTGCTCGGGATTGGGCACTTTGACCGTGCTGAACTCGGTGTCGGGCTTGGCTTGCTCGGGCACCACGTCAAAGGGAATGTGCATGCGGGACAAAATAGTCGTCACGGGGATAGCGCCCGTGCCGTGAATGGGCGTGTACACGATCCTGAGGTTTTTGCCTTGTCTCGCCACCGCTTCGGGAGAGAGGGACAACTTTTCGATACGGGCGAAATACGCCTCGTCGATCTGTTTGCCCACCACCGTGATATGCTCGCTGATGGGGACGTTGTCAAGTCCCATCACCTCTTGGCGAGAGGAGACGTTGATCTCCTCTTGAGGGATGCCGAAGTAGTCAAGCCCCTCGATGAACTCCACCACTTTGGCGGTGTGCTCGGGGCTCATTTGCGCGCCGTCCGCGCCGTAGACCTTGTAGCCGTTGTACTCCTTGGGATTGTGACTGGCGGTGATCATGATGCCCGCGATCGCCTTAAGATATCCCACCGCAAACGAGCAGAAGGGCACGGGGCGCACGTTTTCAAATAGGAACGCGCGCACGCCCGCGGCGCCCAACACGCGCGCGGCGGTCAGGGCGAATTCGTAGGACATACGGCGAGTGTCGTAAGAGATCAACACGCCCGCCTGCTTGGCGTCCTCGCCCAAGGTCTCGATCCAGTTGGCAAGCCCTTTGGTGGCGCGAGCGACGGTATAAACGTTCATGCGGAAAGTACCCATGCCGATGGTGCCGCGCATACCTGCGGTACCGAATGCCAAAGGCAAACTAAAGCGATCGGCGATCTCGGCGTCGTCTATTCCTTCCAGTTCCGCCCGCTCGGACGGGGAGACGTGTTGTTTCCAATACTCATAAGCGGCGATATAATCCATAATATCCTCCTATCCTTTTTATTATATCAAAATCGCTTACCCTTTTTCAAGGGCTAATGCAAAATTGCCCGCAAATTCGCATACGATTTGCGCACCCCTATCCGCCCGCGCTTGCTTTTGGCGTGGCTTCGTGCTATAATGGCGCGAGAGGTAAAGTATGAATATCGTTTTGTTAGAACCCGAGATCCCCCAAAATACCGGCAATATATCCCGCACTTGCGCCGCAACGGGCGCCACTTTGCACCTGATCAAGCCCTTGGGCTTTTCGTTAGACGAAAAGTCGCTCAAGAGGGCGGGGTTGGACTATTGGGACAAACTCGACCTCAAAGTATGGGAAAATTGGGAAGACTTTATCTCCCACAACGAGGGCGCACACCTTTGGTTTGCTTCCACCAAATCCGCCAAATGCTACTCGGACGTGACCTACGGCAAGGACGACTACTTGGTATTCGGCAAGGAGACGAGGGGCTTGCCCGAGCCCTTGCTCAAAGCCAATTACGACCGCTGCGTGCGGATCCCCATGCGCCCCACCTTGCGCTCTCTCAATCTCTCCAACTCGGTGGCGATCGTGCTGTACGAAGCCTTGCGCCAACAATCTTTCGAGGGATTGCAAGAGGAAGGACAACTGACGGGAAGAGAAGATTGATTTTTGTTCCGTCGGAACAAAAATCAGTGATATTTATCCCTGCGGGATAAGTGATATTGCGCGTTGCGCAGTGATATTCACGCTACCGCGTGAGTGATATTTGCGCCAAAGGCGCAAGTTGAGGTTAAAAAAGATGGTTCGAGTACGATACATAGTCAAGTACCCCAACCATCTGTTTTTTTCCATAACTTGCCTAACAGGCAAATATCACTCGCACTTCATGCGAATATCACTTTGCGTTAGCAAAATATCACTTGCGCCCTCGGCGCAAATATCACCCAAACAAAAAGGCTTCGCACTCGTTTGCGAAGCCTTTTGTTTGTTAGTCGTTGTCCCCTTGGAGTTGCTTGATCAAATAAGCGTATCCTTTGGGATAGTAGTCGATATTGGAGTCGGCGTATTGATCGTAGAACGCCTTTTGGAAGCTACCCGTCGCCGTGGACACCGCTTCGCTGTACAAAGTATCGAAGATGGAAGCGCCCAAGGTACCTTTGGCGAGGTAGTAGGTGCTGCCGTCCGCTTTGACGACCTTGTACTCGTTGCCCTCGGTCACGACTTCGTATTCAAAGGCGTTGGTGACGTAGTTGAGACCCAATTCGACGTAGCCGTCTCTGCCCAACTTGACGTTGCCGTCGGCGTCGGCTTGGTTGGGATAGTAGTAGGTCAAAGCCACCAAGTGGATGCCGTAAGTGGACACGCAGTAAGCGTAGCTGCCTTCGCCGCCCTTATCCGAGAGGATGTACACGCCTTCCTTCTCCAATTCGGCTTTGACGGTATCGGGGATATCCTTGCCGTCGTACTCGGCAAGCGTATCGCAAGCCTTTTCGAAAGAGGCGACCATACCGCTGTCGACGCCCTCGGGAGTCATCAGATAGCCGTACTTGTTGTCGGTGATATAAGTGAACACGCCGTCGTCCTCGTTGGCTTTGTACGACCAACCGTTGATCACGTCGAGGAAGTTGGCAAGATCGAAATCGTTGCCGGCGTCTTTGAGGTCAGCCACGATATCGTCAATGGACCCCATCACGTTGACGGGAGTGTCGTTGAGGTACTTGTTGGAGGGGCAAGCCACGCAGGTGCAGCCGTCCACGCAGGAGTACCACTCGTCCAAAGTGGTGTATTCCACTCTCTCGCCCTTGTAGTTTTGGCAATGGGGGCAGTTGCAGTCCTCGTCCTCGCATTCGGCTTCCGCGTCGTAGTCGGGGTTGGAGTACCACACGCCGATCTGCTTGGCAAGAGTACGGGAATACTCGTCCAAAGCCTCTTGCGAAGCGGTCTTTTCCTTTTTGAAATCGTCGAGTTTCTTGCTCAATTCGTCGGTGAACTTGAAGAGGATTTGGGCGACGTAGTAGAAACCGTAGGTGGGTTGATCGTTGTCGTCGGTATAGACCTTGTGCACGATGGTGTTGCGATCGCTCAAGGTGTCCTTACCGTAGGGAGTCGACAAATACTTTTCGTATTCGGCGGCGACCAAACGGTCGTACTCGGCGTTGAGTTGCTCTTCGGAGATGGTCACGGTAGCCGTGATGAGGTCGGAAGCGGCGTTGCGGATCTGGGTGGTCAAGTTGCCGTACAAATAGTTGTCGTAAGTGCGGTAGTTGTCCTCGAGATACTTGTTGAGACGAGCCATCGCGGTACGGGCGAACTTGTATTGTTGCAACCCCTCCGCCCGCTCTTCTTCGGTCATGTCGGCGTTGACGTAATCCGACTCTTTGACTTCAAACACAAAGCGAGCTTCCTTGACGGTGTTGTCCTCTTCTTCCTCCTCTTCCTCTTTGGCGGGAGTCTTGCGAGTGGGACGAGCCGCCACGACCGAGATGTCGAAGGACTTACTGAAGTCGCCGTAGGTCACGCTGACGGTCAGGGACTCGGCGGCCTTGCTGACGGCAAAGTCTTTGACGGTGAGGTAGTCGTTGGGAATGACGACGGCTTTGTAGGTCGTCTCGCCGTCAACGTAGTCCTCGCTGACGATATCCTCGTCAAAGGTGGTGTCATTGGGATACAGCGCCACGACTTTGAGCCCCAGTTTGTCCAAACTGACGTCGGAGTCCGAGCTGACTTCGTACACCAAGCGGATGGGTTTGTCGACGATACGGATATCGGTGTAACCCGAGGGAGTGGTGTCCCCCTTGACGGTGGCGTCGCTGGCTTCCGCCTTGACCTCGGAGAGATAATCGTCGTACAACGATTGAATAGAGTCGTTGGTCGCGCGGATGGCGGCGTTGACGTACGAATAATCCTTGTAGCAAGCCAAGATCGCTTCCATCTCGGCGTTGCGCTCCGCAAAGTAGCGGTTGAGTTCGTCCATCTTCTTCCAGTTGTAGGTGTGACCCTTGGTGGAAGCGGCTTTCATGGCGGCTACCTTGTCGGCCCCGCCGTTTTGCGCATAGTAATCGGACAGATAGTCGATGCACTTGAGAGTGTAGAGAGCGGTACGGCCCAAAGACTCGTTGCTATTTTTCAAGGTCTCGTCCAAATTGCTGAGATAAGATTGGAAAGTAGCCGCGTCGATAATCCTGTTCTGATAATAGTAGTACAGATAGTTGTAGTAATTTTGGAAGGAAGCGTACACGTCGTTGACGTCCACGATACCCACTCTGTCGCCGAAAGACGCGACCGCGGTCACCTGTTTGCCGGCGCGTTCCTCGTTGATGCGGAACATACCCGAATCGGTGCTGCAAGCCGTAGCGGTCAACAAAGTCGCTACCAAAACTGCCACAATCAGGATAGAAAGAACTGTTTTTTTCATGTTTTCTCCTCTTCTCGCGTACACTTGCACGCGTGTATATGCGATTATACAGGTCTATTATAGCCAAAAAGTAGGTAAGACGCAATCGTTTTGACCTATCTTTTGCACTTTATTAAGTATAATTTCCGTTACAATAACGCAAAAACCGCTTGACGACTTGCATTTTGTACCCCACCAAGTTCTTGACGGGCATGATCTCGACGAACTCGGGCGTGGATACCAAGCGGCACTCGTCCCCTATCTTGCGCAAAGCCGATTGCACCCCTAAAGAGGCGGGATAATCGGGCGAGACCCAGCGCACGCGGCAAAAACGATTGTCGATCTCCACCTTAGAGACCCCCACTCGGCTGCCCAACACGCGCAGCAAGGACACGTCCACCAGCCGCTCCACCTCTTTGGGCGGTTTGCCGTAGAGGTCGGTCATATCCGCAAGGAGCGCCTCTCCCTCCTTTTCGTCGGGCAAGGACGCGATGCGTTGGTACAACCGTAGCCTCTCCCTCTCGCTCGACACGTAGGTATCGGGGATATACGCGTCCACCGATACCGCCACTTCGGTATTGGTGGCGGTCGCCACCACCTCGCCTTTGAGAAGGGCGATGGTCTCTTTGAGCAGACGACAGTACATATCGTAACCGATGCGCTCCACGTGCCCGTGTTGTTCTCTGCCCAATACGTCCCCCGCGCCGCGGATTTCCAAGTCCATCAACGCCAAGCGATACCCCGCGCCCAGTCCCGCGTTGTCGGTCAAGGCGGTCAACCTCTTTTCCACGTCTCCCGTGGGGACGTACCCTTCGGGATAGGTAAAATAGGCTTTGGCTTGGCGGGTGGAGCGTCCGACACGCCCTTTGAGTTGGTACATTTGGGACAAGCCCAGTCGATTGGACTCCAACGCGATCAAGGTGTTGGCGTTGGGTATATCGATGCCGTTTTCGATGATGGTGGTCGCCACCAACACCTGCGCCTCTTTGGAGAAAAACTTGTACACGTTGCCCTCCAACTCCTTGGCGCTCATTTTGCCGTGCCCCAGTACGAACGTGACGTCGGGCATCAACTGTTGGAGCCTTGCGACGTAGCCGTAGATCTTTTCCACGCTGTTGTACAATACGAAGGCTTGTCCGCCGCGGTCGATCTCGGCTCGGATGGCGTCCTCGACCAAGGCGTCGCTGTACTCGCACACCACCGTCTCCACCTCTTGTCTGCCCTTGGGCGGGGTGTCCAACACGCTGACGTCGCGGATGCCCGACAACGCCATGTGCAAGGTGCGGGGGATGGGCGTGGCGGACATGGAGATGACGTTGACGTTGTTGCGCATGGTCTTGATCTTTTCCTTGTGTTCCACGCCGAAGCGCTGCTCCTCGTCCAAAACGAGTAGCCCCAAATCGAAAAACTCCACGTCCTTGCTGAGCAGTCTGTGGGTACCCACCACCACCGAGATGGTGCCGTTTTGCACGCCGGTCAATATCTCTTTGACCTCTTTGGGGGTGCGGAAGCGGCTGAGACACGCCACCTTGACCCCAAAGGGCTGCAATCTCGACAGCACGGTCATATAATGTTGCTCCGCCAAGATGGTCGTGGGCGCCAAAAAAGCGGCTTGCTTGTTTTGCATCACCGTCTTAAAGACGGCGCGCAAAGCGACCTCGGTCTTGCCGAAGCCCACGTCCCCGCAGATCAGTCGATCCATCACTTTGCCCGACTCCATGTCCCTCTTGATATCCGCGATGGCTTGCAACTGGTCGGGCGTCTCCTCAAACTCAAACGCCGCCTCGAACTCCTTTTGGAAAGCGGTGTCGGCGGGATAGCGATAGCCTTGGGTCTGCTCTCTCTTGGCGTACAATTCCAACAAGTCGAACGCCAATTTGCGGATACCCGCTTTGGCTTTGGCTTTTTGTTGTTTGAACTCCTCTTTGTTGGGGTTGGACAGCTTGGGGGTGGTTTCGGCGCCCGCATACAGTTTGAGCAGACTCATTTGGTGCATGGGGACGTAGATCTTGTTTTCGCCCGCGTATTGCAGCACGAGGTAGTCCATCTCCCCCACGTAACTCTTGACGTGCTGTACCCCCAAGCACCTGCCGATACCGTACTCGTCGTGCACCACGTAGTCCCCCGCCTTGGGCGCTTCCACCCTGCGAGATACGGCGTCCTCTTTGACGGCGACGGTAGACAAACTCATGTCGGCGGTGCCGACAACCACTACTTTGGCTGTTGAATGGATAAAGCCTTTGTCCAAGCGGTCGGGAAGAAGAGTGACGGCTACCCCGTGCAACAACTCCCCCATGGTCTTAGCCCATTCGGGAGTGCCGCAGTAGAGCCTCACGTCGTACCCTCTGTGAACGTATTCGGCAAGGTCCTTTGCCATCAGATTGACGTCGCGGAAGTAATCGGGCAAATTGGTGGAGCCAAAGGCAAACATACCCTTGTCCTCGTCCACGTGTCCCGCCACCAAATTGGAAAAACCGAGCGTGGGGACCGCCTTGAGCAAAGCGCTCACCTCGTCCACCGAATAGATACTCTCCACGTGCTTGCGCAACACTTCCCCGTCCGCGACCAATTTGCTCACCCGCTCCTTGTGGGCGCGGCTCAATTCGGACAGCAGATCGAAGATCTGTTGGGAGCCGTCTATGGTGACGAATCCGTTAGTGGGTAGGTACTCCAATACCGACCCAAAACCCTCTTTGACAAAGGGCAACAGCCAATGCAGTCCCGCGTCTTTGGGATTGGCGGCAAGGCGCAAACTCACGTCGTCCAAGATCTCCCCCGTGCGGGCGGCGGCTTTGGGATTTTGCAACTGGCGGGACTTGGCGATCCTATCCATGATCTTGTCGGTCGCCACGTCCGCCAACATTTCGGACGCGGGAGGCAGGGTCAAAGAGTCCACCCTTCCCATCCCTTGCATGGTCTCGGGAGCGTAATATTTGATGCTTTCCACCGTGTCGAAGTCGGACACGATGCGCACGGGCATCTCCTCGGACGGAGCAAAGATCTCCACCAAGTCGCCGAACACGGCGTAGGTGCCCTTGACCTCGGCGCGGAAGGCGCGGGTGTAGCCCATCGACGCGAGTTTTTCGCCCAACGCCACGGGATCGAGGGTATCCCCGACCGAGATGGTCAGGACGCTACCCAGTAGCAAGTCCTTGTGCGGGACGTATTGCAGCAAGCTCTTGGGGCTTAGGACCAATACGTCGATATCCCCTTTGGCAAAGCCCAAGAGGGCGCCCACACGCGCGCTGACGTTGGACAAATTGGCGTTGAGCCGATGGATGAGGATATCGAATTGGGCGGGCAATACCGCCGCTTTGACCCCCAATTGGGTCAGGGTTTTGGCGACAGCTTCCACCTTTTCGTCCGCGACGACGTAGATGGACTGCCTACCTAGCGTTGCGACCAAATGCGCCTTTTGGGTGTTGGCGCACGAAAAAACCACCGCTCTACCCAGTCGGTCGAGGGCGGTCGCTACGGTGGAATATCGTTTGGCGAGTTGGGGTAAGTCGAGTATCGTCATGAAAGCATCGCTTTGGCGACGTCACCCGTCGCCACGTATTGAAGGAGCACTTTGACCGCATGATCGGTCGCCTGCTCCAACGTATCTAGCTTGTCCCCTTTGGGACGGGACAGCACGTAGTCGTAGAGGGGTATTTGCCCTTGGGGCTTGCCGATACCCACCCTTAGTCTCGGGATGTCCTCTCCCACTTCGGCGACGACCGAGCGCATACCGTTGTGGGTGCCCGCGCTTCCCTTTGCGCGGAAACGAAGCGCCCCGCAATCCAAGTCGATATCGTCGTAGACTACGACCATCTCTTGAGGGGTGCAGTGATAGGACGCCATCAGTTGCTTGACCGCCGTGCCCGACAGGTTCATATAGGTCTGCGGTTTGGCAAGGACGATCTTTTGCCCGCCCACTTGGGTCTCCCCCACCTTGGCGTCGCATTTCTTTTTGTCCACCTTGACTCCCCACTCCTTGGCGAGCTTGTCCACGGTGACAAATCCCATATTGTGATAGGTCCCGCGATAGGTCAATCCGGGATTGCCCAGTCCTACGATGATCAACATAATCCTTTCTCCTTGTCGGCTTTTGCCTGTTTGATCTCGGCGCGTTTGGCGGCGAAAAAGTCGCTGAGCAGCTTGCCGCATTCCTCTTGGCGAATACCGCCTTCCACCGTCATGCGGTGATTGAGTTTGCCCTCGCCCACTAAGTCGTACACCGAGCCAAGTGCCCCGCTCTTGGGGTCGTATGCGCCGAAGTACACCGCACGCAAGCGGCTGTTGATAATGCCCCCCGCGCACATGGGGCAAGGCTCTAAGGTGACGTAGAGGTCGCAGTCGTCCAAATACCAGTTGCCCACCTTGCGGCACCCTTCGCCAATCGCCAGCATTTCGGCGTGCGAGAGGGCGCAGTTGTCCCGCTCTTTGCGGTTGGCGGCGATCGACAGCACCTCGCCGTCCCGCACCAAAACCGCCCCCACGGGGACTTCGTCCGCTTGCGCCGCTTCTTCGGCCGCTCGGATGGCTAACTCCATATATTTTTGTTCCATATTTCCTCCGCAAGACGCACGCCGTCTCGCTCGTGTAATGCGATCAATCGCGGTATATCCCCCTCGGGGTAGGGGTGGGGATAGTCGTCTTTGCCTACCTCGACCGTCAAGCAAACCCCGTCGGGATGGGTCAAAGCATACCAATCCTTGTAGCCCCCGTGGCTGCCCTCGCTCGTCAAAGGGGTATACCCCCACTCGGCGCAAAGGGCGCGCGCCGTTTTTTCGCTATGGCGGGTCAAGTCCTCTCGCCCGTCGATGGGACGGTAGCCGTAATAGGCGACCTCCCCTTTGCAATGGTAACACAGTACCCCGCGGTAGTTTTGCTTGAGGGTCAAGTTTACCAAAGCGGTGGTCTCCCTCTCGCTTGAGGGGTACAACCCCACGTACGAGGCGGGAGAGGGCGCAAACACGTTGCCTTTGCCCTTGCCCCAACCCGCGTCGAAGTTGACGTTGGGATCTACCCCTCTGCCGTTGGCTTTCCAAAGAGAGAAGTCCTCTCCCCCGTTGATACGGGCAAGGTAGGGGCGCACGATCGGCGGTGCGCTCTTAAGTCCCCTTCGCGCCAGTTCCACCCCGTCGGGGTTGACCATGGGCAGGAAGTCGGCGCCGGGGAGATCCCCTCGGGAGGCTTGCCACGCGGCAAGGTAGCGGCGGTACGCCGCCAACACCACGGGGACGGTACACCACTCTCTTGCGTGGATCCCGCCAAAGAGCAATATGCCTTTGCCGTCTCCCACTCGCAAAGCGACGATATGCCGACCAAACGCCGAACGCCCCACGCTCAACGCATGGGGGTCTTGTCTCAATAGTTCTCGTATCGCCAAGTAGCCGTATGGATCCATACAGCATACTATGATCTTCGCTTAAATTGTTTACTTGCGCTCCACCAAGGGTATGGTCGCTCTCGCGTCCAAGGTATCGGGAGCAAAGGGCGCGCCCGCTCTCACTTGCACCAAGGCTTCCATGCCGATCATCGAGGCGTTGTCGGTGCAGTAGCGCTTGGGCGGGAAGTAGGTCTTGATCCCATGCGGATACGCCTTGTTGTTGAGCACTTCCCGGAGCCTTCCGTTGGCGCCCACGCCGCCGGCTATCGCGATCTTGTCGATACCGCGCTCCATAGCCAACTCGACCGCATGATCCGCCAACACCCCGACCGCCGCGTCTTGGAAGGACGCCGCCACGTCGGCGGGGACGTATGGTTCCCCTTTTTGCTCGTGGGTGTGCACGTAGTTGATGACCGCAGTCTTTAACCCCGAATAGGAGAAATCGTACCCCTCCATCTTGGCGCGAGGCATGGGGATATTCGCTTTGCCCTCTCTTGCCAACTTTTCGATCTCGGGACCGCCCGGATAGGGCAAGGACAGCACTCTTGCCACCTTGTCAAACGCTTCCCCCACCGCGTCGTCGGCAGTCTGTCCCACCACTTCCAGGGTAGTGTAGTCCTTGACCACCGCCACCGCCGTATGCCCGCCGCTGACGATGAGGGCGACGTACGGGGGTTTGAGGTCGGGGTGCGCCAAGTAATTGGCGGCGATGTGTCCGCGGATATGGTTGACCGCCATCAAGGGTTTGCCCCAAGCGTACGCCAACCCTTTGGCGTAGGACACGCCCGTAAGGAGCGCGCCGATCAGCCCCGCCCCGTAGGTGACCGCCACCAAGTCGATATCCTCTTCGGTAACGTTCGCTTGGGAGAGAGCGTCGGCGACCACGGTATTGATATTGACCGCGTGATTGCGCGAAGCGATCTCGGGCACCACGCCCCCAAAGAGGCGATGGATGGGCACTTGGGAAGAGATGCACTCCCCCAATACCACCCCGTCACGCACGATAGCGCAAGCGGTCTCGTCGCAGCTCGACTCGATCGATAGTACCGTCAACGATTCTTTATCCCAAAGACTGTTCATCAGGATTTCCTCAAATACTCGGTCACGAATCCTTCCAGATCCCCGTCCATCACGGCGGTGATATTGCCCGTTTCGTAACCCGTGCGATGGTCTTTGACCATCGTGTAGGGGCAAAAGACGTACGAACGGATCTGACTGCCCCATTCGATACGTTTGAGTTCCCCTTTGATCTCGTTGGCTTTTTCCAACTGTTCCCTCTCCTTCTTTTCGGCGAGTTTGGCGCGCAACATGGTCATCGCCACCTCGCGGTTTTGGATCTGAGAACGCTCGTTTTGACACTGCACCACGATCCCCGTGGGCAAGTGGGTGATACGCACCGCCGAGTCGGTACGGTTGACGTGCTGTCCGCCCGCCCCGCCCGAACGATAGGTGTCGATCTTGAGATCCTCGGGGTTGATGACGATGTCCCCGTCGTCGGGGATCACGGGCATGACCTCGAGGGACGCGAAGGAAGTGTGGCGGCGGGAGTTGGCGTCAAAGGGGGAGATACGCACCAAGCGATGCACCCCTTTTTCGGCTTTGAGATAGCCGTACACGTTGTCGCCCGACAGCTCGAAAGTCACCGATTTGATACCCGCTTCGTCGCCGGGAAGGAGATCGATGGTCTTGACGGCATACCCTTTCTTTTCGGCGTAACGGGTGTACATGCGGTAGAGCATACTCACCCAATCCTGCGCCTCGGTACCGCCCGCGCCCGCGTGCAAAGTCAAAATGGCGTCGCACGAGTCGTACTCGCCCTTGAGCAGCGCGGCAAGGCGCATTTCTTCCACCTTGGCGGCGATCTTGCCCAATTCTTCCTTGATCCCTTCCGCCTCTTGTTCCTCGCCCATTTCGTCGGCGATGGCGGCAAGGTCGATCAAGTCCAAGATACTTTGGCGCAGTTTGTTATAGGCGCCCAACTTGTTGCTCACCTTTTTGGCTTCCTGCGCGATGGACTGGGCTTTTGCCATATCCGACCACAGGTTGCTGTCGTCGAGTTGGGCTTGCAACTCTTTGCTGCGCGCCTCTAAGGCGGGCAAATCCAAAGATACGCCCACCCCGTCAAGGATGGACAACTGCTCGTTGAGTTGTGCTTTGAGGTCTTCGAAACTGATCATAACTTCTCCTTAACTCAAAGGTTGGGTACGGGGCTTGTTGCCCATACGAGGATAGGCTTTGGGGGTGGATTTGACCTTGGCAAACACCACGATCGCACGGCGGAATCCGTCCAGATCGTACTCTTCTTCCGACTCCACTTTAAGCCCCAATTTGTGCAAGATGGGTTGCGCGGTGGCGATCTCCATCTTGGCGTCCGTCTTGTACAACACCACTCTCCCGCCCACTCGTGCCAAAGGCGCCAAGTATTCGAGCAGGGTGTTGGTGGGAGCGACGGCGCGCGCCGTCACCGTGTCGAACTCTTCGCGAAAATCCCCTCTCCCCGCCTCTTCGGCGCGAAGGTGATAGGCTTTGACGTTGTCAAGTCCCAAGCGAAACGCCGCTTCTTCCAAAAAGTTGACCTTTTTGCCCACGCTGTCGAGGAGCACGTAGTCGTGCGCCACCTTAGCGATCGCCAAGGGCAGCGAGGGGAAACCCGCGCCCGCGCCCACGTCGCAGACCGAGCCGCGGAAGACTTGCCAACCGAGCAAACTGTCGGCAAAGTGCTTGATGTACACCTCTTCCCGCTCGGTGATGGCGGTGAGGTTGAATTTGGCGTTCCATTCCAACAGCAGTTGATAGTACCTTTCAAAAGTGTCCTGTTGCTCCTTGGTCAAATTGAGCAACGCCACTTGGGGGATCTGAGTCCAGTTCATGCGCCCTCCTTGCCCCGCTTCACGAGGCAGATGATCAATACGTTGACGTCGGCGGGCGAGATCCCGCTGATACGAGCCGCCTGCCCCAAGGTGCGGGGACGGATGGCGTTGAGTTTTTGTCTGGCTTCCAGACGCAAATTGTCCAAGGTGTTGTAGTCGATGTCGGCGGGCAAGACCTTATCTTCCAACGCCCGCATTTCGGCTTGCATCTCCCTCTCTTTGGCGAGATAGCCGCGATACTTGTTGTCGATTGCCGCCTCGTAAAACACCTCGTAGGGGAAAGAGGCAAACTCAGGCAGGGCGTACACCTCTTTGACGTCCACGCCTTGGTGGACGAATATATCCTTGGCTTTGATGCCCGTCTTGGGCACTTCCCCTCCCTTTTGCAGCAAGGGCGCGGTGACCTTGGGGGGCAATATCTCCTCAAGCGCGGCGTCCAGAGCGGCGCGAGTGGCGCATTTTTGCACAAACTCGTTCCACCTCGTATCGTCCACCAAACCGATCTCCCGCCCTAAGGGGGTAAGACGACGGTCGGCGTTGTCTTGGCGCAGGGTAAGCCGATACTCGGCGCGCGCGGTCATCATGCGGTAAGGCTCGTTGGTACCGCGGGTGACGAGATCGTCGATCAGCACCCCGATATAGGCTTGGTCGCGACCCAACACCACGGCCTCTTTGCCCTCGAGATAGCGATGGGCGTTGATACCCGCCATCAATCCTTGGGCGGCGGCTTCCTCGTAGCCCGAACTGCCGTTGACCTGCCCCGCCGTAAACAATCCTTTGACCGCCTTGGTCTCCAACGAAGGGTACAAAGCGAGAGGGTCGATACAGTCGTACTCGATGGCGTAGGCGTATTTGACGAAGCGACAATGCTCCAACCCGGGTATGGTGCGATACATTTGCTCCTGCACGTCGCGAGGGAGCGAACTGCTCATGCCCTGTATGTACATGGTGTCGCCCGTTAGGGTCTCGGGTTCCACGAAGATCTGGTGGCGGGGATGATCGAAGCGCATCACCTTGTCCTCGATACTGGGACAGTAGCGGGGTCCCACCCCTTTGATGGTGCCGTTGTACATGGGCGCGCGGTCAATATTGGCGCGAATGATGTCGTGGGTCCGCTCGTTGGTCCAAGTGAGATAGCAGGGCTGCTGCTCGACGAGTTTGGTGTGGGTGAGGTAGCTAAAACAGTACACGTCCGTATCTCCCTCTTCCACTTCCATCTTGCTATAATCTATACTGTCGCGCGCAATACGCGCGGGCGTACCCGTTTTGAAACGACGAATGGGAACGCCCAATCGCGCGAGCGCCTTGGATAGACCGCTGGCGCGTTTAAGCCCCGAGGGACCCTCTTGATAACTCTCTTCCCCGCGGATAATGCGGGATTCCAAATACACGCCCGAGGCGATCACCACGGTATGGGCGGCGATCTCCACCCCCGTGGACAACACCACGCCCGCCACCTTGCCCTCCTCGACGATTAGATCCACCGCTTCGGCTTCGGTCAAGGTCAAACGGGGGGTGTGGGCGATCACGTCCAGCATATAGCGGTGATAGACCTCTTTGTCCGTCTGCCCCCGCAAACTCTGCACGGCGGCGCCTTTGGTGGCGTTGAGCATTTTGATCTGCAAAAGAGAGTGGTCGGCGGCAAGACCCATCTGTCCGCCCAAGGCGTCGATCTCCCGCACCAAGTGTCCTTTGCCCGTGCCGCCCACGTTGGGGTTGCAGGGCATCATGGCGACCGACTTCTCCTCGATGGTAAGTAGCAGCGTCTCTTCTCCCAAGCGGGAGAGAGCGAGCGCCGCTTCCATACCGGCGTGGCCTGCGCCTATGACGATGGCTTGATACTCTCTTTTGATCATTTTCCTATACAAAAACGGCTGAATATACCGTCCAATACCCGATCGGTAGCGGTAGCGCCGTCCACCTCGCCCAAAGCCGAGTACGCGGCGCGAAGATCGATGGCGACAAGATCCAGTGTCTCCCCCGCCCGATAAGCGGAGTTGGCGCTGTCTAAGTGCTTGCTTGCTATGGTGACCGCCTCAAGATGGCGTTCCTCACTCAATACCCCCTCGCTGACCACGTCTGTTTTGACTAAGGACGCGATGTCTTTGAGTAGGCGATCGACCCCTTCGCCCGTCTTGGCGGAAAGGGCAAAATAGCCTTGGGGCGCCTCCGTCAAGTCGATCTTGTTGTACACCAATTTGACTCGCTTGCCCGTGAACCTTTGGAGCAACTCCTCGTCGGGGGTCTCCCCGCGGTCGGCGTCCAACAAATACACCACCACGTCCGCTCGCTCGGCGGCGGACAAAGCGCGCACGACCCCGATGGATTCCACCCGGTCGTCCGTCTCGCGTATCCCCGCGGTATCCAATAGATTGAGCCTAACTCCTTCCACCGACACGCTCTCCACTATGGTGTCGCGGGTAGTACCCGCCACGTCGGTGACGATGGCTCTGTCCTCGTGCAGGATGGCGTTGAGCAAACTCGATTTGCCCGCGTTGGGGCTGCCGATGATGGCGACCGAAACGCCGTAGCGCAGCAGTTTGCCGTTGTCGGCGGTGGCAAGCAAAGCACGGAGTCCCTCGCTCAATTGGTTAAGTTTGGGCAAAAACCCCTCGTCCAACTCCCCTTCCATCTCGTCGGGATAGTCGAGAGAGGCTTCCACCAACCAGATCAGCTGTTGCAATTCGTCCAACAAAGGTTGGATGCGGCGATGCAAACTGCCGACAAGCAGCGACCCCGCCGCCGACAGTTGGCTCTTGCTTTGGGCGTTGATGACCCCCAATATCCCCTCGGCTTGGGACAACGACACCTTGCCGTTGAAGAAGGCGCGGCGACTGAACTCGCCGGGGGCGGCAAGTCTCGCGCCCCCCTCGAGGAGGGTCTTGAGCACCGCGTCGGTCACGGTGACCCCGCCGTGGAGTTGCAACTCCACCACGTCCTCTCCCGTATACGAACGAGGCGCGGCGAAGTAGACCGCCATACATTGTTCCACGAAGTCCTTGCCGTGGAATCGCCCCAAGTACATCATATTGGGAGTGGGCGACCCCTCGATCCTTTTGGACGAAAAGAAGCGTGAAACCAAGTCCCACGCGCCTTCGCCCGACAGCCGAACGATACTGATTGCGCCCACACCTAAGGGGGTTGCTATGGCGGCGATAACGTCCATATCGTGCAAAAAGGCACATCGCTGTGCCTTAATTGTCAGAACCTACGTTTTTTGCCACCGAACGAACGAGTCTTCAACCCACCCGTGCGGAATGCTTTGTTGGTCCCGTAAGTGATCTCTCTTTCCTTGGGAATGACCGACACGTAGCGGTTGGGCTCCTCCCCTTGGCTCTCGGTCTTGACCCTTTCGTCGTCCGCCAAGGTCTCGTGGATAATGCGACGATCTTGGTTGTTCATGGGCTCGAGGTCAACGGGTTTGCCGCTCATCACGGCTTGATCCGCCACCCGCTTGGCGAGGGCTTTGAGGGTGTTGGCTCTTCTCGAGCGGTACCCCTCTACGTCCACCGTCAACTTGGTGTAAGACTTTTCGTTGTGATTGAGGAAGATGGTGCCCAAGTATTGCAACGCGTCCAACACTTCCCCGCGGTAACCGATGGCGGAAGCACTGTCACGCCCGCTGATCTCGGCGGCAAAACCGCCATCGATTTCCCTAACGTCCAGTTCGCAATCCAACCCCATGCGCTCCAAAAGCCCCTGCAAATAGTCGTATACGTCGTCTTTGAGGGTGCGCTTGACGGTCAATCTCACCTTTGCTTTGGAGAGCAAGCCGCCCTTTTTGAGCACTTCGATCTCCACGTCGTCTTCGTCCATGCCCAACTGTTCCAGTCCCAAGGCGATGGCTTCCTCGACGGTTTTAGCTTCTTTTTCGATAAAAATCATAATATCCTCTCTATTTGGTCCCTCTGCGATAGGGGGCGGCGGCGAGCGCCGCGTCCTCGCGAGCGTCTTTCTTTTTGGTAACCAGGTTGAAAATCAAGTTGATGAGCACGGTGGTCAAACTGTTGGTAAACATATAAATACAGAACGCCGCGCTGTAAAAGAGGGAGAACACACCGATCATAATGGGCATGATCCACATCATCATCTTCATGGACATCCCGTTATTGACGGGTTTGCCGTCCGCGCCCACTTGGGTGGGTTGCTCGGGTTGGTTGCCGCGCATGAGGAAGGTGGACAAGATGGACAACGCCAAGGACAAAATGGGCAGGATCAAGTATCCGTTCCAATGTTTGACGTCCCAAAAGCGTTTCCACGCGGTGGCGCCCGTCTTGTTGTAGGCGTCCATAGCGGGGCCCAACAGCGCGTCGTACACCCCTTCGCGGTTGGAAGCCGAGCCCAAGTTGAAGTTGGTGTCGGGGATGGTGGAATTGAGCTTGCCCAATCCCGACCCGGTGTAGGTGGCGATATCGGGCACACGATTGGCCCAAGTATCCGCCATAAACACGTTGTCGATCCACAACCATTTCCACTTTTGGCGGCCTTTGGCGTCTACCGACAAGTCGTTGTAAGCGTCCAACATGATGCCGTCGATCTGTTCGGCGGTACCCGTCTCGGCGATGCCCGTCTCCACCACTTGGGTCTTGTAGGTCTGCGCCAAGTTGTAGACGATCAACTGGTTTTCGTATTTCACGCAGGCGTTAAAGCCCGAAAACACCACAAAAAAGATGACGATGGTGATCAAACTGGGCAAGCAAGCGCCGACCATCGAGTAGCCGTGTTGCTTGTATAATTGCATCGTCTTTTTTTGCAGCGCCGCTTGGTCGGAAGCGTAGGCTTGTTGCAAGCGCTCCAACTCGGGCTTCATCGCCTTCATCGCGCGGTTGTTGCGACGAGTGGCGATTTTTTGCCAGATATCAAAAGGCGAAACGATCACCTTAAGACACAACGTAAAGATCACGACCGTCCAACCAAAACTACCTATGGCTTGATACAGCGCATAGAGGGCTTTGCCGATCCAGTTGGACAGTTGCGGCGCTTCCGCCATCAAAAAGTTTAGAGTAACCATTTTGCTTTTCCTCTATAATTTTCCCTAACGGGGTCAAAGCCGCCCTTGGCAAAAGGATTGCATCGCAATATCCTCAACCCGCCAAGCACGCACCCTATCAATACGCCGTATTTGTCGATGGCTTGATAAGTGTACGACGAGCAGGTGGGGACGTAAATGCACTTGGACCCCTTGAGGGGAGAAATGTATTGCTTATAAAAGCGCAACAGCGCTCGAGCTAACCAACGCATCAGTGCAATTTGCCTACTTTGACCAACAGCCCCTCTAAGGAACTCGCCAAGGTGTGATAATCCGCTTGTCCCGCCTTGCTGCGGGCGACGACCACGTAGGACGTGTTGCCCTCGAGACGCGGAATGAGCGCGTAAAACGCCTCTCTCAATCTCCGCTTGACTTTGTTGCGACAAACGGCTTTGCCCACCTTTTTCCCACACACAAAACCCACCTTGAGGGTGGGATATTTGCCGGGCAACTGGGTGACGACGAGGTACTCGTCCGACACCGAGCGCCCACGCTTATACACGACCTCGAAGCTACGATTGCTCCTCAGTCGGTAAATCGCGGGGATCATTAAGCGGAAAGTTGTTTTCTACCCTTAGCGCGGCGACGAGCCAACACGTTGCGGCCGCCCTTGGTGGACATACGAGCGCGGAAACCGTGCACTTTGCTGCGATGACGTTTTTTGGGTTGATAAGTTCTGAACATTGCCATAAATCTATACCTCTCTTTGTTATAGTCAAAAATGCCTATTGCTAACAATAGTCTTGATAATTATATAGCAATAATACTCCCCTGTCAACTGATTTTTTGGGGGCATACGCCACAACCCGTTTCATACACTATATAGACCCAAGTACCGCTAAGGAATAGGAGGCTAAGATGTTTGGAACGGATGGAATAAGAGGTTGCGCCAAAATCCTCGACAAAGAGGGCTACAAACTCGGTAGAGCATTGGAAGGCGCGGAAACGGTGTTGGTCATAGGGGACAATCGCCCCTCGCACGAACGATTGGTATCCGCGCTCGTACACGGGTTGACGGACGCAAAAGTCAACGTCATCTACGGGGGCGTGCTGCCCACCCCCGCCGCTTGCGAATGCGTCGACTATTTTGCCGCGGATTACGCGGTGGTCGTCACCGCCTCGCACAATCCGCCCCAAGACAACGGCTACAAATTGATCGGCAAAGGGGGCGCAAAAGTGGAGCGCACGATCCTTGACGAGATAGAAAAGCGCATGAGCACGGTCTCGTTGCCCGATCGCTTCGGCGCGCCCTTGCCTCCCGTGACCAAAGAGGTCGCCAGGGTCTACCTCGACCGCGTAACGCCCGAGAGCGTACCCCAAGGCGAGTACGTATTCGACTGCGCCAACGGCTCGACCTACCCCATCGTCAAACGGGTGTTTGGAGGGGGTCGATATATCAATCACGGAGAGGGCAAAAAGATCAACGTCCTATCGGGCGCCACCCACCCCGAGACGGTCGAAGCCGCCCGCCAAGCGGGCGAGTGGGGGTTTTCGTTCGACGGGGACGGGGACAGGTTGATCGCGGTCAGCCCCTTAGGGCGAGTGATGGACGGGGACGCGATACTGTACGCCTTGGCGGTCGCCTATCACCGAAGGGGCAAACTTGCCAAGGATATCGTCGTGGGAACGGTGATGTCCAACGGCGGGCTGGACTTGGCGCTCGCCAAAGAGGGGATCCACTTGGTGCGCACCGAAGTGGGCGATCACCACGTCGCCGCCAAAATGAAAGAGGAAGGGGCGATATTGGGGGCGGAGCCGTCGGGACACGTGTTGCTCAACGCCCCCTCGGACGGCATTAAAACCGCCCTTGCCTTGGCGGCTTTGTCCGAGCTAACGGACGTGGATACCCTACTCGAAGGGTACGAGCCTCTCCCCCAAGTCCACCGCACCGTTCCCCTTGCCGTCGGGATAGACAAGATACAAAAACGCGCCGACTTGTGGCGGGGATACTTGGGCGGGACGGGCAGGATCGTGTTGAGAGCGAGCGGCACCGAGCAGGTATATCGGGTGATGGTCGAGTGCAAAGACCCGCACCTTGCCGCCGAGATCGCCGACGGCGTCGCCTTGGGAAAACAGAATTAAACGAAACCGTTTGTTGGAAAGCGGACGATCAAAAACAAATATCCCTCGCGGACAACGTCCTCGAGGGATATATCGTATCACAAAGTGATATCCTTGTCTAAACTCGGCTTCGTCAGAACGCCAGCATGCCCGACAGCACCACGAACCCCAACACGAACACCAACACGAACGCGGTCAGGCAATACAAGCCCACCCGTTTTTTGCCGCAAGGTTGTTTGCGAGCGATAAAGGGTAAGACCACGACGTGTCCCAACGCGACCAAAGCAAGCCCGAACAGCACCCAGGACTTCCACAGCATGCTGCTCAAGTGGAAGTTGCCCAACGCCACGGTGACGTATGCCAAGCTCATGATGAGGTCGATCAACAAGATGGTGCCTGCGGCAGTGGTTTGCCAACGTTGCAACCTGACGGGATAATCCGCGATGGGGTGGCAAGCGCGGGCGATCGCCGCAAGCGTGTTGACGACCAACACGACGAAGGCGTAGGCGACGGAGAGCGCAAACAGAGCGATAAAGACACCGTACACCGCCAATTCGTGGGTGGGAATGGGCTCGTACACCCCGCTCTCGGTCAAGAGCGTGCCGTCGGAATTGACCGCCAAGCACACGATCGCCGAATCCTTGCCGAGCAGGCGCACGTCAAGCAGGTTGACCCAACCGAACGCGGTGGCTTGATTGACCTTGCCTTGGGGACGGTAAAAGCCCAAAGGAATATCCGCGTTGACGTTGCCGAACACCTTGGCGATCATGCCTTCCGCCAAACTTCTTTGGGGGCTGTTGGTCAAAATGACCAAACCTTTTTTGGAAGCGAAGTCGATGGCGATAGCGGCTTGCGAAGATTGAATCGTGGAAACGCGAATGCCGACGTCGCCGTTAAGCTCGTTGAGTCCGTTACGGATCAACAATCCGTCCGCGATGGCTTGCGCCACAAGGTACAGATCGCGAATGGTACCCGCGGCGCCGATGGCGGGATAGTAGTCGCTGAGCAAACGGCTGATACCCGCCGAGTTGCCCAAAGCGTCGTAAGTCACGGTAAGATTGCGCGAAGCGTGGGTTTGGGCGTTGTCCCAAAGGTCCGCGCCGACGGCGGTGCGTTCCAAGCCCAAAGGCACGATCAGGTTTTGACGGACATAGTCCTCGTAAGACAATCCGCTGACCTTTTCGACGATGTAGGCGCCCAAGGTGGCGTCGTACACCGAGTAAGCGACCTTTTCGTGGGGAGCGTACAGCTGATCGGGCGTGCGCAAAACGGTCTCGGATAGGGGCTTGACGTCCTCGTCGTCATCCGCATAGAGGTCGGCGACGATATTGGCAAAACCCGCGGTGTGGGACATCAGGTCGGCGACGGACGGCTCGCCCTTGGGGGTCTTGATCCCCTGAACGTACGTGCCGATGGGTTGGGACAAATCGATCTTGCCCCCCGCCGCGAGATGGTTAAGGCTGTACCACACGAAGAGTTCGCTCAATTCTCCCCAGTCGTATACGGTCGACCAAATATCGGTCTCGCCCTTGTTTTGGGCGTCGAAATAGCCCACGCCGTAACCGCCGGACTGATTGTCGTCAAACACGTAGTACGCCACGCCGACGTACTCGGCTTGACGCTCTTCGAGATACGTCGAGAGAGTTTGCTCGACGTTGCCCTCCGCCAAAGCAAACGCCGTCGGGAGACACCCGACCAACGCCGCCACGACGATACATATTGAGATAAAAACTAAACTTTTTTTCATAGAGTCTTACCTACCTTTTACCATTATACACCATCTTTGGCAAAAAGCAAAGATAATTTTTCGTTTTGCACTCGTTACTTTGCGTTTCTCCCTCTCTCTCCAAGACGATTTGCCACGTCTTGTGAGGACAAAACTCGATTTTGCACGAAAAAACGGCTCAAACGAGCCGTTCAACGATAGACCACGACGCTTTTCAAAAAATCCTCGAAACGATCCCCGTAGCCTGTGATTCGGGCGTAGAGATACAAAGCGTCCAAAGGCACGGGGGTACGTCCCGTCTCCCAATTGCGCACCACGCTCTCGCTCTCCCCGAACACCCGGGCAAGTTCGGCGCAACTGGTACTGGGGTCCAACCCGCGTTCCCCCTGCTGGCGTTTGTACGAGGTCGTCTCCAAACAGCCGTCGCAATCCTTGCTACATTCCCACTCCAAACGATGGCAAACGTAGCAAGCGTAGCGCCTTAGCGCCAAGTCGTTTGTGCGCAAATACGCCAACTTTTCGCCCGTTTTGATCCAGTCGATGGACTTACGCTCAATGGGTTGCATATCTCTCCCTCCGTCTTTTACGAAAAACAGCACGTTTGCACGTGCTGTCCTTTGCCTTGCGTTGCCTGATTATAGGGGCGCGACCACGAAGAACACGATCGCCAACACCGCCAATACGCAGCTGAACACGATGGTGAGAATGCGCAGCAAGCGTTGGGTGCGATTGCCCTTGTTTTTGGAGAAAAAGCTCTCTTGGTTGCCGCCGGTGATCGCGGTGACGCCGCCGTCGGCGCTGCGTTGCATCAAAATCACCACCACCAAAGCGATGGACAACAAAGCCACGGCGATCATGATGACGCTCGCGGCGATAATACGACTATCGGTAGCGGACAGAGCCGCCAAAACGTTGTTCAAAATCAAGGATATGACCCTCCGTATAACATTTTGCTTATCTATTCTATCATATCGCTACCAAAATAACAAGCGTTTTTACAAGATTTTTGCAACCTTATCTTGCGTCTTTTATCTTGACCTTACCGCTAAGACAAGCTTGACCCTTTCTGCCGTTTGTCCTTTGTTTTGGACCGCGCAAATTGCTTATGGACGAAAGCGGTGGGTTGACACGCCCATAGGCGATGATATATAATGGTTTTATGAAAAAAGCAATTGTTACAATACTTATACTTGCTTTGACAATCGCGGTTGCTTTGTCCGCCTGCTCCAAAGCGAGCGCGAGTCCTTCTTTCGCGGGGGAACTCGATGTGGTGGATCACGTGCTGTATTGGCAAGCCCAAGAGGGTGCCGACCACTATTTGGTCAGGGTGTCTTACGACGACTACAACGGCTACGAAGTGCCCGTCAAAGGGACATCGTATCCCCTCAATTTGTACCAAGCGGGCACATACAGCCTGTCCGTGCGTTACGCCACCCAAGAGGGCGGTTATTCGCAATACGCTCCCGCCTACTCCTACCGAGTGGAAGCGGACGTACCCGTCACTCCCTCGGGCGAAGAGGGGGTCGTCCTAAGAGGCGACGGCACCAAGGAAAACCCCTTGCTCGTCTACACCGCCAAGGAACTGGCGACCTTGAAGACGGGGCTCAAAGAGGAAGAGGAGGGCACCTTGCGGCAGTTGTACTACCGCTTGATGGCGGATATCGACTTGGATCGCGCCGAGTGGACGCCCATCGGGGATTACGGCAATCCCTTCGAGGGGATTTTCGACGGCAACGGGCATACCATCAGCAACTTCGTGCAGACCAAACCCTACGGGACTTCTTCCTATCGCCACGACGGCTTGTTCGGCTGGCTCGTCAACGCCACCGTGGTCAATCTGCACCTCGAGGGCTTTGAGATCGACCCCGGGCAGATCAACAGCACCGTGGATATCGGCGGCCTTGCGGGCGGTATGCGCAATTCGGTGATCGAAAATTGCAGCGTCAAAGGCAACATCACCGTCAACCGCACCTTGGAAAGCGATCAAAGGGTGCGCATCGGTATGCTCGTCGGCACCGTCACTCAAAGCAGCAACGGCGCGCGTATCGAACGCTGCCGTACCGAAGGAGATATCCACGCTCGCTTTGCTTTCGTGTATGCGGGCGGTATCGTAGGCACCTTGCAAGCGTCCTACGCCGAGATCCTCAACTGCGTTTCCGAGGTCAACGTCACCTCTCACTGCACCGCGGCGCGCACCACGTCGATCGAGCCGGTGTCGTTTGCGGGACAAGCGATAGGCTACGCTTCGGCGGTAAAGACCCTATACGGCTTGGTTGGATTGGGGACGGTCAAGGCGACCGGTCGCGACGGCACCTCGGCGGGCAACATCGGGCAAGGACTGCTGGGCGGCGCGGCGCATTCCTCGGCGAACAACACCTGCAACCTCGTTTTGTCCGACGTGTATTTCGACTACCAAAAGGCGGGCGTGACTTTGGGCGAGCCCTTCGACACCGAAGAGGAGATCGCCGACTACTACATAGTGGGCGGCTCGACCATCAAGCAAAACAACCGCTCCACCGTGTACGCGCGTACCACCGAAGAGTTGGCGGATATGCAAAACCTGACGGGACTGGATCCCGAGGTGTGGGAGATCAAAGAGGGTCTACCCTCTCTTAAGGAATATTTTACCGAGTTCTTTACGGTCACCTATATGGTGGGCGACCGCAACGTAGGCACCCAAGTGGTGCTCAAAGGGCAACCCGCCACCTGTCCCTTTACCTACGACGGCGACGACGTCGTCGTGGTCAAGTGGGACTACGACGACAGCCCCATCACCCAAGATACGATCATCAACGCGATCATTCGCCAAGGAGAATAATTATGAGTTATGCCGATCAAGTGTTTAAGCAAAACATCGAACAGATTTTGTCGACCGGTTTCAGCGACGAAAATCTGCCCGTGCGCCCCCATTGGGACGACGGCACCCCCGCCCACACCATCAAATGTTTTGGCATCGTCAACCGTTACGACCTGTCAAAGGAGTTTCCGATCATGACCTTGCGCTACACCAATTTCCGCGCGGCTGTGGACGAGATCCTTTGGATATGGCAAAAAAAGAGCAACAACGTACACGATTTGGGCTCGCACATTTGGGACTCTTGGGCGGACGAAAGCGGCTCGATCGGCAAAGCGTACGGGTATCAGTTGGGGGTCAAATCCCGCTATCCCGAGGGGGACTTCGACCAAGTGGATCGGGTCTTGTACGACCTCAAACACAATCCCCAATCCCGCCGCATTCTCACCAACATCTACGTGCACAAAGACCTCAACGAAATGCACCTCTATCCTTGCGCGTACTCCATGACCTTCAACGTGTCGGGCAACAAGCTCAACGCCATCCTCAACCAACGCTCCAACGACATGCTCACCGCCAACAACTGGAACGTGGTGCAATACGCCGTCTTGGTACACATGATGGCGCAAGTGTCGGGGCTCGAGGTGGGCGAACTGGTCCACGTGATCGCCGACGCGCACATCTACGACCGCCATATCCCCTTGGTCAAAGAGGTCATCGAGCGCCCCCAACTCGAGGCGCCCAAACTGATCATCGACCCCTCCGTCAAGGACTTCTACGACTTTACGGTGGACAGTTTCCGTTTGGAAGGCTACAACGCCCCCAAGTTGGGCAAAAAACTGCCCGTGGCGATCTAACGATAGCCAATAGATAGTACAAAAATCCGTCCCTCGGGTTACCGATGGGACGGATTTTGATTTGCGACACTATTACTTGGTAAAAGCCGTTAGGATCGATCAAACGATACTTACGTATATCTTGGAGCGGATCATCCGTCGATTTGTCCGATCTACTCCCGCCCGAACAAATAGCGCAATCCGTCGATTTGGGTAAGCGCACGCTGGATAGACAAGTACATCTTGACCGTGTCGTGACGGGCGTCGTGCGCGTCGCGGTCGGCGTGATACAGCCATTCCATCTCCATACGGACGGCTTGATCGTCGATCCCCCAGTAGGCAGCCAACTCGGCGAGCGAGGGGAACTTATACAGACTGTTGCGACCCCCCGGCAAACGCAAAATGGGGGCAAAGCCGCGCATACTGCACCACCCTTTTTGGCTGAGATCGAAGGTATATCCGCAGCGATCCATCTCCACTTTCATAAACTTTTCGTCAAAAGAAAGATTGTGCGCCACCACCAAGTCGGCGGCGGCAAAATCGGCGGCGATCTCCTCCACGTCGTCGGCAAAGCGGCGACCGTGAGACAGTGCGGCGACCAAAGGCACGCTGAGCCCGGTGACTCGGGCGGCGCCCGGCTCGATGTACTCCACCGCAAAATAAAAGTTTTTGGCGACCAACTCCGCCCCGTCGTCAATGAGATAGGCGAGCTGGCATATCTGCCCGGGGTAGGTGTGCCCCTGCACGTAATTGCCCGCGGGGGACAGCCCCGTGGTTTCGGTATCAAAATAAAGGACTTTCATAGCCCGTCTATTGTACCACCTATGTCAAGTTTTGTCAATTCTTGTCCCAAAAGGAGTGGCGGCGCATATCCCATACCCCCTCGTCATAGCGTGTAGCGAATAGGAGGACGGATATGCAACTGACCGAATTACTGGCAAAACCATTGATCAATCCCTCTGCCGCCGCTCACTTGGGCAGCGTGTACGCCTTTTGGACGGACAACAAAATGCGCCGAGTGCGCTATCTCGTGGCGGTGGACGAGGACACCTACGCGGACACCCTCGCCTACCCGTTTGGCAAGGTGTACTTTGGCAAAGACGCCGTATTGGCGACGGGAGAGTCCCAAACGGCAAACGGCGTGGCGGTGCCCTTTAAGGGGGAAGTCTACGACACGGACGGCAATCACCTCGGCTACTTGCAGGACGTGATCTGCACCGACAAAGGGTACGTCGAACACCTTTTGCTGACCGACGGCAGCACCAAGACCCCCGAGCAAGTGGTGGCGATAGGCGGGCTCGTGATCGTGCAAGGGACGCGCAAGGTGGGTAGATCCCGCCCCAAGCCCCAAAGAACTCCCGCTCCCGCCGAGGCGTTCAATCTCCCCGTCAAAACGACGCCCGCCGAGCAACTCTCCGAGAGGGAGCCTATCGAGCCCGACCCGATCGATTCTCCGTCGACCGATCCCGCCGAAATCGAGCGGGAGCCCCTCCAACCCGTGGCGCTTACTCGTGCGCCGTTGCCCCAAGAAGTCAACGCTCTGCCGCAAGGGCTTAACGTGCGATTGGTGGGCGACTACTCCTTTTTGTTGGGGCGCACCTTGGCGGGCGACCTCACCCATCACGGGCGCACGCTGCTTGCGCAAGGGAGCGTTATCGACGAGACCGCCGTCGCCCTTGCCCGCGCCAACGGGCTATTGGTGACGTTGACGGCATTGTCGGTGTAAGGGGGCGCCATCAGCACGTTGTGCTTCCGGGCAATAGACCGAGATGACGAGACCCATCACACGCCATTGTCACCCTGAGCGGAGCGTAGCGCAGTCGAAGGGTCTCAAGGACAGCACTTGCTTTGGGCGGTGAATCCCTACACCGCTGAAGCGGTCCCCTTCCCTTTAACACTTGCTCCGCAAGCACAAGGGACGCTTATGCGGATGAGATCTCTCGACGCGTCGTTCCGACTTGCTCGAGATGACGAAGGAAAGCGGATGAGATACGCTCCACGCGGCACAAATGCCTTGGTCGGTATGACGAGTAGTGGTCATTCCGACCAAATGAACAAAGTGAATGCGTGGAGCGAATCTATGCTCTATTCCCCACCGCAGTTGCGCCATTGCGCCTAAAGGGCAATAGACCGATAGACATAGAATCAATTCAAATGACAGACAGCAAAAAAGGGGCGCGGTCGCCCCTTTTTGCTTTGCGTTGGTTACTCCAACGGTAATTCGCCGTACTCTTCCGTCAATATATACAGTTTGCCGTCCACCAAAACGTACCAATGGTCTTGGTACACAAAGGGTACTCCCTCGGAGCCTCCACCGCTCATCGTCCCCTCGGGTATCTCGATATTGTCGTGAACGATAGGCACACCTACTACCCGTTTTCCGCACTTGGTACAACGGTACGCTATCATGCTTTGCTGTTCCCAAACATGTAGTTGGTCGACAGAGACATTGCACAATTGACAATGGGCATAGTGATACGTATCGTTGTGTTGAAGATAGGTAAATATTCCCGTTTCCAAATGGCTGTATCCGCATACCCCGCACGACTCCAAATGCCCTTCCGGATAGTGCCCCACGGTGATAGTATGCGCCTGGGGAAAAATCGTATAATCACACTGCGTACATCCGTAATAGTGATTGGTAGCATCATAACGATAGCCTATCGTGTGGCTTTGAGTAATCGAATAATCGCATAACTGACAATAAAGTGTATGTGTGCCGTC
>CADBTQ010000062.1 GCA_902797685.1 uncultured Eubacteriales bacterium
CCCGCGGTGTAGCGGGACATAGTTTCCGAGCGAAGGCGAGGAAATATATGTTCCCCGAAGTCCTCGTGAGCCTTGCTCGCAAGGCGAGGCAATAGCGAAAAACGAATAGCGAAAATTAAGTCGTATGATTAAAACTGTAAAAACCATTTTGATCTTCCTTGTAACGGTGCTTGTCGTGGCGCTTGCTTTGACGGCGGTCGGATGCAAGGGTGAGACGCAAGGAGACATTATGAACGAATATCCCAAAGACCAAGACACGGGGCTTACTCCCGTCCTCGTCATCACGGCGGGGGATAATACATTCTACGCCGAGTTTGAAAACAACTCGTCGGCGACCGCGTTGATCGACAAACTCAAGGTGCAACCGCTTACTTTGGATATGCACGATTACGGCAATTTTGAAAAGGTGGGGTCGCTTCCTTGGAGTTTGCCCACCAACGACCGTCGTATCACCACCACGGCGGGGGACGTCATCCTCTATATGGGGAGTGAGATCACCGTCTATTACGACGTCAATACTTGGTCGTTTACCCGTTTGGCACACATCGACGGCGCGACCAAACAGGCGCTGCTTACCGCATTCGGCAAAGGCAACGTCACGGTGACCTTTGGGGTCGAGTGGAAATAAGGAGAAGAGTATGGCGATCACGATGTTGTTGACTTATACCGGCAAAAACGGCGCGGCAAAGAGGTTTGCCGAGGAGATGAAGGCGAGCGGCACGGTCGAGAGGATCCGTGCGGAAGAAGGCAATTTGCGGTACGACTACTACCTGTCGCTGTCCGACCCCGAGACGGTGCTGTTGGCGGATAGTTGGGCGGATCAAGCCGCACTGTACGTGCACCACGCCAGCCCCATGATGGGGACGATTGCCGCCTTGAGGGAAAAATACGACCTGCGTATGACGGCGACGAGGCTGTTGTCGGACGAATTGCCCCAAGGGGATCATTCGTTTATCCGCAGTTAGGCATGATCGTGTCCCGCAATCCCGTGATCGGTTACGGTAAATCGGGATATGGTATGATGGAACAAAGGAGAGAGTTATGAACAAAGAGTTTGCTTTTGATACGCAGTATTGTTTGGACGTCTTCGGCAAGTTGATCGCCGTGGATAGCACGACGGGGCAGTACGAGGAGATCCAACGCTTGGTGTGCGACCTGTTGGACGGCTTGGGCTATCCCTACCACGTCACCCACAAGGGGGGCGTGATCGCCGATCTGGGCGGGGAGGGCGATCCCCTCGTCGTGACCGCGCATATGGACGACATCGGCTTAATGGTGCGCAAAGTCAACGCGGACGGCACCCTCAACGTGTGCCCGGTGGGCGGGTTGTATCCCTTCTACTGCATGACCGAAAACGTGCGCGTGCACACTCGCGGCGGCAAGGTCTACACGGGTACGGTGTGTCGCACGCCCAACTCGGTACACGTCACCGAGGAGGAACTTAGAGTGACTCCGCCCGACTACCGCACCAACGTGTGCGTGGTGTTGGACGAGGACGTGCACTCGGCGGAGGGAGTGGCGGCTTTGGGTATCGCCACTGGCGACGTCATCGCGCTTGAGCCTCGTTTGACGGTGGTCAACGGATATATCAAGTCCCGCTTTGTGGACGACAAAGCCGCGGTGGCGATCTTGTTTGCGGCGCTTCGGTCGCTCAAAGGGGTCAAACTCGGTCGCAAAGTCTACTTCTACTTCGCCGCGTACGAGGAGATCGGACACGGCACCACGTGGCTGCCCGATGGGGTCAAGGATATTTTGGCGGTGGATATCGCGCCGACCGGCCCCGACCAAACCTCGGACGAGCGCAAAGTCACCATCTTTGCCAAGGACTCCCGCTTCCCCTACCATTGGGGGATGACCAACGAACTGAGACAAGCGGCGATCGACCACGGTGTGGACTACGTGATGGATATTTTCACCCCGCACTACGGCACCGACTGCGACGGATCGCTCCTGGCGGGCTACGACGTGCGCCATGCGGCGATCGGCTTCGGCACCGCCAATAGTCACGGGTACGAGCGCACCCATATCGATGGGCTTCGCCATACCTACGACCTACTGATGGCGTATCTGTTGGGGTAGAGCAGACGGTGTGTTATACGGATAAGACAAGTTTGGTAATTGCGGCAACAAAATATTGCAAAACGCTTGCCAAATCGCATCGTATGCCGTATAATAACATCACCGTGCGCGATTAGCTCAGCTGGTAGAGCGTCTTCTTGACGTGGAGAGGGTCAGCGGTTCGAGTCAAGCGGATAAAAAGAAAGATAGATAGCGTCTGTGCTTGCACAAGCGCCTTTTTGCATATAAAACGCACGAAAG
>CADBTQ010000063.1 GCA_902797685.1 uncultured Eubacteriales bacterium
GAGCAAATAAAAAAAGCACGCGAAAGCGTGCCGAAGTTTACATAGCGATAAGTACCGCGACTTTGAGGTAGGTCGCCTCCTCCGCTCCCAACTTGGTGGCGTGATCTCTTGCTTGTTGTCTCAGCTCGACCAACCTGACGTCTTTGCCCGCCTCTTTGCTCGCTTGCTCGAGCATATTGAGAAATAGCTGCGTCGAAAGGTGCTGCGAACAACTGCAGGTGATCAAAACTCCCTCGTCGGACAGCAATTTGAGCGCAAGGATATTGATGTCTTTGTACCCCTTGATCGCCTGTCCGACCGTGTCTTTACTCTTGGTAAAAGCGGGGGGATCCAACACGATCACGTCGTAGCGGGCGCCCCCTTTTTTGAGCGTGCGCAAATACTCGAACACGTCCGCTTTTACGGTCTTGACGTTGTCAAACCCGTTGAGAGCAGCCGTCCGCTTGACCACGTCCAAAGCCGCTTCGCTGATATCCACTTCGGTCACTTCTTTGGCGACCGATGCGGCGCACATACCAAACCCGCCCAGGTTGCAGAAGCAATCCAGTACCGTCTTGCCCTTGGCGTAACGACGGATATTGGCTCGATTTTCCTTTTGGTCGAGGAAATAACCCGTCTTTTGACCGCCTTTGATATCCACCGTCATTTTGATCCCGTTTTCCTCGATCTCCACGAGGTCGGGCACTTCGCCATACAGCACGCCCGTAGTTTGGTTGAGCCCTTCCTTTTCGCGCACGGACACGTCGCTCCGCTCGTAGATGCCCTTAGGCTGAAAGACGCGTTTGAGGATCTCCACGATCATCTCTTTGCGTACTTCCATACCCAAGCACAAAAATTGCACGGAAAGATAATCTCCGTAGCGGTCGACGATGAGCCCCGGCAGGTCGTCCGACTCGGCGAACACCGCGCGATACGCCGTGCCGTAATCGAGTGTCTCGCGATAGCGGCGGGCGCGTATGATCTTGGCCTCGAACCAACTCTCGTCAAAGACCTCGTCTTTGCGGGAAAGGATGCGCACGATGATCTTGCTCAAATGATTGATAAAACCGTACCCTACCAATCGCCCTTGGCTATCCACCACTTTGGCGATCGAGCCCTGCTTATCTTTGCCTTCGATCTTGGCGACCTCGTTGGCGTACACCCAAGGGTGGGTCTCGATGCGTTTTTCTTCTCCCTTCTTTAGCGTCAGGATATACATTGCAATCCCTCCCCCGCCGCCAGTTGCTCGGCTTTCTTTTTGCTGCTCGCTTTGCCCTTGCCGATGGGTGCGCCGTCCAAATAGACCACGCTTTCAAACACTTGTTTGTGCTCGTCGCCCACGTTGACGGTCTCAAACGAGACGACGCGCCCTATCGAGGCGGCTTTTTCGAGCAATTTGCTCTTGAAATCGTCCACGACCACGGCGCTTGCCATGACGAATCGCTCCACGAAGATTTTGGTCGGCTCCAATCCACCATCCAAGTAGATCGCACCCAGTATCGCTTCGATGATGTCCGATCTGAGTTTGTTCCCCATCGCCTGTTTGCTGAGATTGTGGGACAACAACAAATTGCCCAGTTGCCACCGATCGAACAAGGCGCACAACGGCTCGCGACTGACCAGCGCCGCACGGGTCTTGGTCAACCTACCCTCGTCCCAATCGGGGTGAGAGACAAACAACATATCGGCGACCAAAAAGTCAAGCAAAGCGTCCCCCAAAAACTCCAGTCTTTGGTTGTCGTCTTTACTATACGACGAGTGAGTCAGCGCCCGTTTAAGCAACTCCTCGTTTTGAAAACGATATCCGATCAGATTTTGCAATCCCGCAAGGTTACTCACGATCATTTCTCCAAATATTCCGCCACCTTGCCCACAGTGTCGCTCTCCACCATCTTGACGCATTGCAAAACGGCGGCTTTGACGCTTTTGGCTTTGGCGCTGCCGTGCACCTTGACCACGGGTTTGGCAACGCCCAATAGCGCCGCTCCTCCGTAGTTGCTGTAATCCATCTTACGAGCGATCCCCTTAAGCACCGGCTTGAGGAGCAACGCGCCCAATTTGGCGCGGAAAGAGGAATCGATCCCCTCTTTGAGCATACCGAACACCGCTTGCGCCGTCCCTTCGGCGCTTTTAAGTGCCACGTTGCCGTCAAAGCCGTCGCAAACGATCACGTCGTAATCGCCCGACAATATATCCCTCGCCTCGCAGTTGCCCACGAAGTGAAGATCGCTCTCCTTGAGTAGAGCGTGGGCGGCTTTGGTGAGTTCGTTACCCTTTTCGTCCTCGGCGCCGTTGGATAACAGCCCGATCCTGACGTCTTGCGCCCCGAGCATACAGCGAGCATACGCGTCCGCCATAAAGGCGAATTGCAACAACCATTCGGGCTTGCAATCGGTGTTGGCTCCGCTGTCCGCCAAGACGACCGCGCCCCCTTTGACGGTGGGTAGTACCGCACTAAACGCGGGTCGATCCACACCCTCGAGGCGATGGCACAAAAAGATACCGCCCGCCAATACCGCGCCCGAGGAGCCCGCAGACATACAAGCGTCCACTTCGCCCGAAGACAACAGATTGAACATTTTGACGATACTGCTTTGCTTTTTGCGGCGGATAGCCATCACGGGCGCTTCGTCGCACCCGATCACGTCGGGAGCGTCCACAATCTCTACCCGCTCGTGGCAGTCGAACTCGTCCAGTAGTTTTTTGATAGGCTCTTCTTTGCCCACCAATACCACCTCGAAACCTTCGCTTGCCCTTATGGCGTCCACCGCGCCTTTAACGATCTCGTAAGGAGCGTTGTCCCCGCCAAAGGCGTCTACGGCAATTTTCATACTCTCTCCTTTTGGAAAAGTGGTAGGACAAAAAATCCTACCACCCGTCTTGCTTGTGATAAAACTTACGCTTGAGAAGGCGTCAGATTATTCCTCTTGACTTTTTTCTTTGATCTCAACAGCCTTTTTACCGTTGTAGCTACCGCAGTTGGGGCACACTCTGTGACTTTGGATCAACTCGTGGCAACTGGGGCACTCCACCAAACCGACCGACTCGATCTTCCAGTTAGCCGCGCGGCTATTTCTTCTGGCTTTCGACGTTTTACATTTTGGTACTGCCATTTTTCGCACCTCCCGTAGAAAATAGTTCTTGTAAAGCACCAAAGGGATTGTTGCCCTTGGGGCTATCCGACTGTACACAGTCGCATGTTGCGTAATTGAGATTGACGCCGCAAGTAGGACAAAGTCCTTTGCAATCGGGCTTACACCTCACCGTCCTCGGCAAGCTCATCACCACCGCTTCCTCCACCAAAAAGTCCAAATCGAAGACCTTTTCGATGGGGTCAAAGCACTCGTCCTCCATGCTTAACTCCTCGTCCATCTCGGCGAACAGAGGCGCTTTGCACTCCTCTCCGCACAGGTCGCAGCGGGCGTCCACCTCCCCTTCCACCTTGAGATTGACGAACAGTTTGTCCTCCACCGACTCCGCTTTGAGCGTGATCGACAAAGGCGCGGTCGGGGTCACGCCGAGCAACTCGAAGCCACGAGTCGCGCTCATTTCCTCCTTGACAGTCACGTGATGTTGCGTAACCAACGTGGATAAAGCAATGCGCATAGCCGACCTCCGTCCATAGTATTATAAGAGAATAAACCTATCTTGTCAAATAGATTTTTTCCCTCTTTTGCAACTTATTTACCGCTCAAAGCCAGGGTATCGCGAGCGATGACCAACTCTTCGTTGGTGGGGATGACGTACACGTCCACCTTGCTCCCATCCTTGCTGATCTTTTTGGTCACGCCGCGTGCGCCCTTGTTGGCTTCGGCGTCGAACTCCACGCCCAAAAACTCCAGTCCGTTGAGGATCTTTTCGCGCATGAAGTCGCTGTTTTCGCCGATACCGCCCGTCATGACGATAAAGTCCACGCCACCCAACACGGCGGCGTAAGCGCCGATGTACTTTTTGACGCGATAGGCAAACATATCGAGTGCCAAAGTCGCCATCTCGTCCCCTGCTTCGCTTGCGGCTTGCAGGTCACGGCAGTCGCTCATACCGGCGATACCCTTCATACCGCTCATCTTGTTGAGATATTTGTCCACGAAATAGCCGATATCGTCGATGCCGCGGCTCTTCATGATAAAGGGGATGACGGCGGGATCGATATCGCCCGAACGAGTACCCATCACCAAGCCTTCCAAGGGAGTAAAGCCCATCGAAGTATCGAGGATCTTGCCGTCCTTGATAGCGCCCACCGAGGCGCCGTTGCCCAAGTGGCAGGTGATCAATTTGAGGTCGTCGCGACCTGCGATGCGAGCGGCTTCGCCCGCGACAAACTTGTGGGAAGTGCCGTGGAAACCGTATTTGCGAACGCGAAGTTCCTTGTAGTCGCGATCGGGCAACGCATAGCGGAAGGCATAAGGAGGCATGGTTTGATGAAAAGCGGTATCGAATACAGCCACGTTAGGCACGGGCAACATCTCGCGGCAGATCTCCATGCAAGCGATATTGGCGGGCATATGCAAAGGGCCGAAAGGCTCGTTCTTTTTGCAGATGGCGATCACTTCGTCGTCCACCAACACCGATTGTTTGAAATCGTCCGCGCCGTGCAGTACGCGGTGACCGATGGCGTCCACTTCGTCAAGCGACTTGATCACGCCCAACTTGCTGTCGCAAAGGGTGTCGAGAATGAGTTTGAGCGCGACCTTGTGGTCGGGCATATCGTGCATGATCTTGAAGGTCTCCCCGCCCAATTTGTGGGTAAGAAAACTGCCTTCGTCGGTGATTTTTTCGGCGACGCCCTTGCAGAGGACGACTTCGCCGTTCATGTCGATCAACTGATATTTGAGGGAACTACTGCCCGCGTTGAGCACCAAAATCTTCATAATCCTCTCCTTATTTGCCTTGCAAAGCGGTGATAGCCACCACGTCCACCACGTCTTGCACGCTGCAACCGCGGCTTAGGTCGTTGACGGGAGCGGCAAAGCCCTGACACACGGGACCCACCGCCTCGGCGCCGCCCAAACGTTGGGCGATCTTGTAACCGATGTTGCCGGCTTGCAGATCGGGGAAGATCAACACGTTGGCTTGTCCCGCCACGTTGCTGCCGGGAGCTTTGAGCGCGCCGACCGAGGGCACCAGGGCGGCGTCTAATTGCAACTCGCCGTCCACCTCAAGCTCGGGATCGGCTGCTTTGACCAGAGCGGTCGCCTCTTGCACCTTGGTCACCACGTCGTGTTTGGCGCTGCCTTTGGTCGAAAAGCTGAGCATAGCCACTTTGGGCTCGATCCCCGCAAGCACCTTAGCGCTCTTGGCGCTCGCCAAAGCGATATCCGCCAATTGATTGGCGTCCGGCATGGGATTGACGGCGCAGTCGCCGAAGACCATCACGCCGTTCTGACCGTAGGGGCTACCCTCGGGCAAACACATGATAAAGCAACTGGACACGGTCTTGATACCGGGAGCCGTCTTGATGATCTGCAAAGCGGGACGCAACACGTCGCCGGTCGAACGAACGCTACCGCCCACCATACCGTCGGCGTCGCCCGCCTTGACCATCAGTACGCCGTAATACAAAGGATCCAAAGTCAAACGCAACGCGTCTTCCATCGTCATGCCCTTGCTCTTGCGCAACTCGCACAGCAATTCGGCATACTCTTGACGTTTGGGATCGTTGCGGAAATCCACCACGTTGATACCGGTCAAATCGGCGCCGGGCACCACTTCGTTGATCTTGTCGAGATTGCCCAACAAGGTGATGTGAGCGATACCCTCGTCACGGATTTTCAAAGCGGCGTTGATGATACGTGCTTCCTCACCTTCCGCCAAGACGATGCGCTTGCCCAAGAGGGCGGCTTTTGCTCGGATACTTTCCATTAATTTAGACATACTTATCCTCCATTTTGATACAAATCGGTTGTTGTCCAACCGAATATGTTGTATAATCAATATAAAATATATACTAAATCTTGCAAATACGCAAGCAAAACGAAGGATTTTTATGAAATTGTCCGCCATAGTCGCCGAATACAACCCCTTGCACGTAGGGCACCTGTACCACCTTGAGCACGCCCGCACTTTGGGCGACCACACCGTGGTGATCTTGGCGGGCAATTTCGTGCAGAGAGGCGAAGCGGCGATATTGGACAAATACACCCGCGCTCGTCACGCCGTGGAAGCGGGCGCGGACTTGGTGTTGGAACTGCCCACCGCCTACTCGATCTCTTGCGCCGAGCAGTACGCTTTGGGCGCGGTCAAACTGTTGTCTTCTTTGGGACAAGAGGTCGTGCTGTCCTTTGGCTCGGAGAGCGGGCATATCCTCGGTATCCAACAAACCGCGTCCCTTTTGCTTTCTCCAATCGACGAGATCGAAGAGATGATCGCACGCAAAGTCGCACAGGGCAGGTCCTTTCCCACCGCTCGCGCCGAAGCGATCGAAGCGTACGCCAAAGCCCATCGTATCGACATCGTGGATGTCACCTCGCCCAACAATATATTGGGGATAGAGTACGCACGCGCCAACTATATGTTGGGCAACCCCCTGTCTCTTGACACGATCAAACGCACCTTCGCCTACACCGACAAAGAGGTCTCGGCGACCGCCGTTCGCACCGCCCTCGCATTGGGCGAAAATCCTTTGGGTATCAGCGACTACGCCGCAAAAGATATCGACCGAGTGCATCCCCAAAACGGGGTCTTGTATTTGTCGGCTTGGCGATCGATGAGCAAAGAGGAAGCCGCCCGCCTCGTCGGTGCGGACGAGGGGTTGCAAAACCGAATATGGGATCGCATGAGGACGGCGACCACCTTGGACGAAGCGTTGGCAAATGCCGCGACCAAGCGTTACACCTCGGCTCGCATTCGCCGTCTTGCAACGGCGGGACTACTGGGCTTAACGCAAGATATTTGGGAAGAAGGTATTTCTCTCCCCCCGTATTACTCGGTGTTGGCGATCAAAGAAAACAGATCGGAGTTGCTGTCTCTCCTTAGCAAATGCGGCGAAGTCTACGTTTCGCACAAAGACCTGTCCCAAAGCGACCACCCGTTTGCACGCCTCGACGCCAAAGCGGACGACCTGTTCGAACTCCTTAGGCAAGTCAAAATGCCCACTCGTTTTCGCACCGTCAAATCAAGCGAATAGCAAGTCGCGTAGGCTACTTTTGGGAGCAATACGCGATCAACTCGCTCCTGCCCATCGAATTAAGTAAGCGATATACAAAAAGCCTTCGGCGACTGCCGAAGGCTTTTTCGTTACGATGATTTAGAGCAACGCGTATACGAGCATCAATACGCTCATCATAATGACGACCGCCAAAGCGAGAATGATGACCAACCAATGATGTTCGATAAACTCTTCCCTCTTTTGACGACGCACGGCTTTGAGATATGCCTTACGCTCCTTTGGGTCAAGGGTGTCTTCGTATCGAACTTCCTGCAACGTATTCTCGTCAAGCTCTTCGGGTGTATTACGTTTCTTTTTCATTTCGACATTACCCTAATCTCTATTATCCCACAAGTCACCCGTTTTGTCAATCCTCATTTTCGACAAAAATACCGTCGGCGTATATTGTTTGCACCAAATGCCGATCCCCGATGCGCATATTTATTTCTCTTTTGCCATACACCATGGTATGAAAAGATCCGCCGTCCTGCTGTCAATAGGTAGTCTCGTTATCATGTTCGCCCTTATCGTCGATCCCGTTCGCTACACCAACTCGATCAAAGACGGGCTCGACCTATTCGTCGTCGCCGTGTTGCCGTCCATGCTTCCTTTTTTCTTCCTGTCGGGGCTACTCACCGCCACGGGACTTGCTCGTGTGATCGCTTCCAAATGGGGAAAAAGCGTCGTCAAACTGTACGGCGCTCCGCCCGTCGGATTGTACGTCATGCTCATGAGTTGTCTCTCCGGCTACCCCGTAGGCGCCAAACTGACCGCCGAACTGTACGAAAACGGACTATTGAGCGATACGGGCGCCAAAAGGATCCTTCCCTTTACGTCGGCTACGGGTCCTATGTTCGTGATCGGTGCGGTAGGCGCGGGCCTGTTGGGCGACGTCAAAGCGGGGCTTTGCATAGCGGCTTCGCACTATTTGGCGACCGTACTCAACGGCTTGCTCTACCGCAAAAAGTCGTCTGTTCCTTCCGCGCCTCTACCCGTCCTTCCCTTAGCTTCGGACAAGTTGCTTTGGAATACCGCCGTCAACACCGCCACGTCGCTATTGGTCGCCGGGGTCTTTATCGTGATATTCAATCTGCTTGCCGACTTGTCCTGCGACCTACTCCTTACCCAAGCTTTGACAAACGAGTTGATTATATTTGGCGTAAGCGGGGACAAAGCGGAAGCGATCACGTTTGGATTGATCGAAATGACGAGGGGCTGTTCCAAGTTGGCGATGATAGCGTCCCCCAAAGAAGTCGCGCCTTTGTGCGCCTTCGTCGTAACGTTCGGCGGTTGTTCGGTGGCGCTGCAGTCGGTCGCCTATCTCGCCAAATGCAAGATATCCCCCGCCTATTATCTATTGACAAAAACGACCCAAAGCCTGCTCGCTTTGGGTCTATGTTACCTGTTTTGTTTACTTTTGTAAAAGTCGCTTGACGAGAGGAACGCACGGGGGCGGCAACTCGCTGTAATCGCCTCTATCCAACAACTCCCGACAATGGGTAGACGAGACAAGGTTGTCGGCGGGATAGATCACGGTATCCACGCCAAGGTCACGGTTAAACGCCGCCATCTCTTCCTCGTAAGCGCGGTCCTTGTCGTCCCGCACCCCGCGTATGAGCAGATTCACGCCCAACCGCTTAGCCAAATCGACGGTCATACCCGAGGAATACACCACTTCCACGTCGCTCTTGTCCGCTACCGCCGCCTTTGCCATCTCGATACGGTCGGGCAACGCAAACGCATAGCGTTTGTCGGGATTGACGAGTAACGCCAAATATACCTTGTCGAAGTCGGGCAAAGCCCTCTCGAGCAAGGCGATATGTCCAATGGTTATGGGGTCGAAACTCCCCGTCAACATGCCGATCTTCATAACGATTTCTTCACAAAAGTCAAGGTCACTCTGCCGTATCTTCGGCAGTCGGAGATCACCCACCGATCGGACAACTCCACTTTGTCGTGCGAATCGTGTTCGTAGACGATCAAGCCGTCTTCCGCCAACAACTCGTTCCCCTCGATCGCATCAAAAACGGGCGATATCCCCATCGCATAGGGCGGATCGAGCATGATGAGGTCGAATTGCCGCCCTTTGAGACGAAAACACACGTCGGCATAGTCTCCGCGGTACACTTCGCACGAAGCGCCCAATGCGGACAGATTGCGTTTGATCAAGTTGACGCTTTCCCCCGCCTTGTCGGATACGACCACCGTCTTTGCCCCGCGGGACAACGCCTCGATGGCAAGCGCGCCGCTTCCCCCAAACAAGTCGAGATAGCGACAGTCCACGATCCGCTCTCGGACGATGGCAAACAGCGCCTCTTTGGTAAAATCGGTGGTGGGGCGCACGTCGTAGCCTTGGGGGGCGATCAATTTGCGCCCTTTGTATTTGCCGGCGATCACTCGCATATCTCTTCCTCCGTAATCACTTTATCCATCGGCTGATCGTGAGGCAGTACCTCGAAATCGGCTCGCTGACAGGCGTACGCCACGCCCATTTTGTACCCTTTGGCATTTGCCAAAAAGCGATCGTAATATCCTTTGCCGTGTCCCAACCGATCAAGACCGCGGTAAGCGACCATAGGCACCAGTATGAGGTCGGCGTCCGTCGCTTCCTCTCCCCCTTGCGGCTCGGCGATCCCAAATCCGCTCGTCGTCCAACGGGTCGTCTCGTCCCACAGATAAAACCGCAGCCGATCCCCGCACACTTTGGGCGCGTATACTTTGGCTCCGCGCTCCCTAGCCGTTTGGATCACTCGATAAAGGGCAGGCTCATATTCGGTCGGGACAAAGACACACAAGGACTTACACGCGGCAAAATGCGGATCGGTCAATATCCTGTCTTGGATCACCTCGTCCGCCTCTGCCCGTTGCTTAGGGGGTTTGGTCTGGAGCAACAACTTTTTGTCCTTGCGTATCTTGGCATTGATATTCAAAACTCGTCCTCCCCTTTAGTCCCGTCAACAATTCGTATGGCGACAAGCCACGGGGCAAACAGGTCAATATTACCTCGTCGCCCACCTCGCAAGCGCAAACCAAGTGCACCAATATCACGTCCATACATACCGCGACGATCTTGTGCAATCGCCCGCGGCAGCGTAACAATCCGCCCCGCAAACCCTTGGCAAATCCGTCCGCATACCCGCCCGCCACGACCGCGATCAGTCCGTCTTGCGGCATAGAATATACCCCGTCGTAGCCGACCCTATCCCCCGCTTTTACACGTCTTACCACGAGGATAGTCGAACGAACGGTCACCGCGTTTTGATAGGCGTTAAGACCCATCCTCACCACGTCAAACCACTCAAACTTGCAAGTCGAACTCGCCTCGGCGTGTCGAAGCAGTCGTCCCGTCACCCTCTCCACGTCGGCGACGGCTTGACGAAACGACATATTTTGTTCGACCGCCTTATCGGCGCTGGCGTAATGGGTGGCGATACCCGTCACGACGAGTCCTCGGTCCAAACAATAGCGAGCCAAACCGACGGCACACTTTGGAGATACGCCAAAGCGATTCATGCCCGTGTTGACTTTGATATGCACTTTGCACCCCTTAGGTAACGCTTTGGCACACGCTTCGTCCCCGACCATGGGGGTCAGCGCATACTCCAAACAAGCTTCTCCAAAAGGCGGGGTCGTTACCAAGATGGGTTTGTCGGTCGATCGTCTTAACTTGATCCCCTCGTCCATAGTCGCTACGCCGTAGCCCAACGCCTTAGGCGTTGCGCCCACGACTTTTTCCACGCCCAACCCGTAAGCGTCCGCTTTGACCATCAGGATAACGGGACGACGACAGGATAGGATATTACGATTGATTTGCTCGAGATCGACGGTGGCGATAGGGTAAAACATACCCTATTGTATGACTATACCCCCAACGATTTGCCAAAGGCACGCCCGATCGCGTCCGAGGAGTCGTTGGCAAGTATCCCCCTTACGTCGCTCTCCCGTACGCCCATCGCCCGCAACGTCAATGCGCAAACGAGCAAGGGGCTGAACTCCTTGGGTTGCACGCAAAACAGGGGTCTATTGGCCAGTATATCCAACGTATCCGACGGATAACCCACCGTACCCGTCGCCACCGAGAGCGGCAAACGGTGAAAGCGACATAATACGAGGATGCCGTCTTTTGCCAAATAACGCAAAGCTCTACGCCCTTCCAACTCTTCCAATGCGACTAGCACTTTCGCCTCGCCCGCAAGCAAAGGGGTGTTGCCCTCGCCCAAGCGCACGTGACACAATCCCGCCTCGCCGTGCGTGGCAAACGAAGGCTCGTCGTAGATCCACATCTTGGCGCCCGATTTGTCGCAAAAGCGGTCGAGACAACCGATATAGGGTGCGATATCTTGCCCTTTGACGTAGGCGATAGCGAGATCGAGACTCATCTATCCCCCTCCGTATCTACCAACACGATCCCTTTGTCCATATTGAGTTCGCCCACTTTGGCGGGGGACGTCTTGACGAACGGCAGATCGAGCGCGGCAAGCAATTTGCTCGCCCTATCCACGTTGCCCCACAAGATCGCCAAGTGGTTGCACCCTTCCAAGTCGGCGAGCAAAAAGTCCACCTTGGCGGCGTTAGTCACCGAAACGCACGGAAAATTGACGGCAAACCCGTTGGCAAACGCCACCGGGTTGTCAACGAACGCCGTGTCGACCGTCTCCAAGGGAGATTCGGCGGCGAGCATCGCCACGCCCACTTCGGTATGCACGGGCAAACCCCTCTTTTTAAGGGCGACGAATACGTCCAAAAGGGGATGGTCGGGCGCAAACATGGGCGAACGCAAGGGCAACCCCGTCTCCTCTTTGGGGACGTCCACACCGAGCAATCGCTCCTTGATCTCGGCGGGCGAATAATGCTTGGCAAGCGGGAATAGATCCTTGCCGTGGCACTTGATATCGCGTGCTTTCAGTTGGGTCTCCAAGAGGGGATCTCCTTCCTCTATGACGATCAATTCATCCACCTTAGCGGCAAAAGAAGCGATCAATTCAAAAGGGATCGGGTAAAAAGTACCCAACCTAAGCACAGAGAGGTGCGGCGCCACCGCCGAGACGTTGACGGCGATATCGCCCGAGGTCACCACACCTACGGTCGTATCGCGCAAGACCATATTGTGCAAGGGAAAACTCTCGCAATCTTCTTGCATGCGACGATCGCGATACACCCTATCCTCGGCGCACAGCCGCACGGACGAAGGCAGGGTCACGTATTTTTCGATATTTTTTTGGTAGGGCTTGTCACCCAAGGTTTTGGGATCGACGATCTCGAGAGAAGTCGAAGCGCCGCAAAGCCCTTCGCTCAAATAGACCAGCACGGGCGTGTCGTACTTCTCGCTCAAATTGAAAGCGATCTTAACGTAAGTTTTGCACTCGTACACGGTGGATGGCGCGATCGTCATCAAATGCGCCAAATGCGCTACTTGTGCCACGTCCGCTTGGGGCACGAACGTATTTTGGCAATACACCAGTACGCAACCCGCCCCTACGCCCGTATGAGTCAGTACGGTGGCAAGTCGGGTGTCGATCTTGTCAACGACGGCAAGAGCGCGCTTGCCCGACAAGGACAAGCCCAGCGCCTTAGAGATCAAAGACTCAACCGATATGGGTTTCGTTTCGTCAAAACGGGGGTCGCTTGACCCCACTACGATCGCTTGTCCCTCGTATGCGCCCCTTAGCGCGGCTTGATAGCCCGTGTACAACTTACTCATTGGTATCCCTATCCCGTTTGGATTGATCGAAGATCTCCATTCCCACCGAGGGGTTGACTTCCTGCACGGCGGCGACAAACGCTTGCCTGTCCTTTTCAAACACATTGACGACCACAAATCCCACCCCGTCGGGAGCGTCCTTGTCGGCATAGTACAACACCGTCATTTTGCTCGACAGCTCGTAGCGCAAAAGAAGCAGTTTGTCCGTCTCGATCTTGATATGCTTGAGATTGTAGACGTCCACGTACTTGTCCGTCACCTTGTAGCAGGAGTGGAAGATCAACACCACGACGTAGCCGGTCAGCAAAGACAACAGCCCCAACATGACCCCGTCCAAAGCGGGCATATAGGACACCAAGTCGCCCACCTTGCACAGTTTGAGGATGGTATAGACGGTGTACCCTACGAAAATCGCGATCATTACGCCCATCAAGACGTAGTTGACGGTACCGAACTTGTATGCAAAACGTTTTCCCTTTTTCATATCTATATTATACCTAATATAGACTTGTTTTTCAATCTTTTTTGCAAAACAATCGGTTTTGCTTTGGATTTTGAGCAAAATCATGTACAATGATAGCAAGCGACACCTAGTATGGGAGAAAGCAGATATGAAAATGATATTGGCGACCAACAATCGGCACAAAGTGCAAGAGATATCCCGCATCCTTGACGGCAAGTTCCAATTACTTACCCTGAGCGAGGCGGGGATCGACGTCGAAGTAGAGGAGACGGGGACAACCCTTTACGAAAACGCACTGCTTAAAGCGTCCACCATCGGCAAGATGAGCGGATGTATCGCTTTGGCGGACGACACGGGATTGATGGTCGATTATCTCGACGGCGCGCCCGGGATCTACTCGGCTCGCTATGCGGGAATTGAGCACGATGATCGAGCCAATCGTGCGCTGTTGCTTGCCAATCTCAAAGGTGTACCCCACCACGAGCGCACCGCTCACTTCGGCTGCTGTATCGTCGTGTACTTCCCCGATGGACACCACGTTGTCGCCAACGGTCGGGTGGACGGATATATACTTGACCACGAGGAAGGCGAAGGCGGCTTTGGCTACGACAGTCTGTTTTGGTCGTCCGAACTTAACAAAACCTTCGCTTCCGCTACGCCGGACGAAAAGAACTCGGTCTCCCACCGCGGCAGAGCGCTTGCGGATCTTTTGACAAAACTATGAAGATCCTCGTCTTTTCGGACAGTCACCAAGACGTCAAAGCGGTCAGTCGCCTATTGTCACGAGTGGACGAGTACGACAAGGTCGTATTTTGCGGGGACGGGATCGAACACGTGTGGGAGTATCGCGATCTCTACCTCAAAAAGTTTGAGATGGTCAGAGGCAACTGCGACGATTACTTAGCCCCCGAAGAGATCACTTTTTTTGCGGGAGGGATCAAGTTTTTTGTCGCGCACGGTCACCGCTACGGCGTGAGGTCTCGATTGGATATGCTATCGTCAACCGCTTTGGTCAACGATTGCAAGGTCGCTCTGTACGGTCACAGCCACGTTGCCGACGCCACTTATACGCCCGAAGGGGTGCTGTGTATCAATCCCGGTCACCTGTGCCCGCCCGCCGAGTCGGCGACCTTTTGCGAACTGACGGTGACGGAAGGAAATATTTCGTACAATTTTCGAAAATTGAGCGATATATAGTTGACAAATCAAACCTTAGATGGTATTATCTTAGAGCGGAAAAGGGGACACGCGAGTGTAGTTCAATGGCAGAATTCCAGCCTTCCAAGCTGGCCGCGTGGGTTCGATTCCCATCACTCGCTCCACATGGACTTGTAGCTCAGTTGGATAGAGCAACGGCCTTCTAAGCCGTGGGTCGAGGGTTCGAATCCCCCCAGGTTCACCAATTCGCTCAGATGGTGGGTATAGCTCAGTTGGTTAGAGCGCCAGGTTGTGGCCCTGGAGGCCAAGGGTTCGAGTCCCTTTACTCACCCCATTTCTATTTGATACGTAGGGGTATCGCCAAGCGGTAAGGCATCAGACTTTGACTCTGACATTCGTGTGTTCAAATCACGCTACCCCTGCCAAATATGATTCATTAGCTCAGTCGGTAGAGCATCTGACTTTTAATCAGAGGGTCCGGGGTTCGAGCCCCCGATGGATCACCAGCGAATGCGCCCGTGGCGGAATTGGCAGACGCGCCAGACTTAGGATCTGGTCTCCTCGAGGTATGAGTTCAAGTCTCTTCGGGCGCACCAATCCGCTACGGAAAAAAGTTGCCCCCATCGTTGGGGCATTTTTATTACAAAAAAGGGTAATCCCTACTCGGGACTACCCTTTTTCGCTTTTACTATGTAAAGTCTTGTTTCCTGTAGCTTTTTTTGTGCCAATGCGTTTCGTCAAAGACAATCTCTGTTTTGCCATGGGGCAGTGCCACTCAACATCGCAACCCAGTGCTTTCGCACCTATCTTTTTATGTTCGCTTCAGTCCATGTGCAAGCACAGTCCTGTTTCGAACATAAAAAAAGCAACCTGCGGTTGCTAGGTTGCGATTTGGTGCACCATCAGGGATTCGAACCCGGGACCCACTGATTAAGAGTCAGTTGCTCTACCAGCTGAGCTAATGGTGCTTACTTGGAGCGGGAGACGGTGTAGCCTTCGACTACGCTTCGCTTCGCTCGGCATGCTACGCAACGACCCCAAGGGTCCTCATCCCGTCTTAAAGGATTAGGAGCGTAACATACAATTGGAGCGGGAGACGGGATTCGGACCCGCGACATTTGCCTTGGCAAGGCAACGCTCTACCACTGAGCCACTCCCGCATATCAAGCATAGTCATTATATATCTTTATCTTGCTTTTGTCAAACAAAATATTACTATTATTTTTGTTTTCTTTTGCAAAAACAAGAGGCAATGATAAGATTGATAGCATACTCTTATAACACTCATCCACGAGTGCCGCACATTTTGGTTTGACATGCAAATTCAATCAACGTCACAATCCACTTTATATATCAAAACAAACGCCCCTCGGCGGATGCCAAGGGGCGATTGTTTTGTAAAAGAAGTTCGTTATTCATCTTGATTGCCATCATCTTCCGCATTTTGAGCGGGTGTATCTTTATCGAGAGCGATCTCGTCTTCTCTTTCGCTATCGGCAGATACTTCGTCTTGTTCCTCTTTGTGTTCTTCCCCACTCGCGGTTTCAAGCTCGTCAATCGGCTCGTTCGCCGTGGATACCGAATCTTTGGCTTTTTCTTCGGTCATGGCTTCCGCCACGATAGGCAGATCGTTACTCGCGCTCTCTTGTGCGGCGATCGCTTCATTATGTTCGTCAATAGGCGTGTCGCCGTCATTATTATTGCTTTTTTTGAATTGCAACACACCTTTCTTTTTCAGCAAGAACAAGCACCCCACGGCGACGGCAGCTAAAAACGCGACCACACCGATCACGATACCCGCGATCGCGCCACCCGACAATCCCTTTTTGCTTTCAACCATTTCTTGTTCGAATCTGACGGCATACGTTGCGGCTTGACCTAAGTCAAACTGCACCTTTCCGTCCGCATAGTCGGCTTGCAACACTTGCTTGTTGTCTCCGTCTACCCTGCGTACGATCACTTTGTGTCCTTGGGGCAACTCGTCGGGCAGTTGCAAGCGAATATACGATTGACCTTCGGCAAGTTGTACGCTTAACGAATATTCCACGCCAAGGACGTCGCCGTCCGCCGTCGTATCTATCGTCTTGAACGCCAGTTGTTTTTGATCGGATAAGAGTATCTTTTGGACGGCGATCTTATCAAACACGATACGGTGATCCCCGATCGTCAAAGCCGCGAAGTCGCACTCGCCGATCTGACTTACAAAACGACCAAGATCCACGCCCTGCCCCGCTATGACGGGATCGACCGCCATCGTCAAATACTGCTTGCCGCCCTCCTCGACGATTTGGGTTTTGGAATAGCCGCACACCGAGCAATAGTTGCCCACGCCCGTCTCGTGCGCTTTTTTGCGCCAAATACCGTATGCGGTCAGATCCGCAAACAATCCGTTACCCGACGACTCCTCGGGCGTCAGATCGTATGATACGCCGTTGTAGTGCCAGTAATCCAAGCTCATACAATCGGTTTCGGTACTTCTGTATCCGAACAAATCGGCGGCGGGGCCGACTAACTCGTCGCTATCTTTATAGTACACGATCTTGCTTTCATCGCTATCTTCGTTGAGGTAGTAGGTCACGCTGTACGAATACCCAAGCGCCACGACAAACTCGGGACTATCCACGCTTCCCCCGCCGAAGTAGGCGCGCAAAACGTATTTGACGTTTTGTCCCAAGATAGCGCAGGATCCGTCGATGTACGCGCATTGCAAGTCTTTGTCGAAATCGAGTTCAAAAGGCTCCAATTCCACGTCGTCCTCGGGGATCATCCACATTTCGTCCGGTTCGCCCGTAAGCGTCCATTCGATCAAGGTTTTGCCGTCGGGGAACCGATTGGGATCGTAGACGACCAAGTCGGGATCCTCGTCCGACTCACCCTTGTTGGGCCAGGCGACGAACGAGATGGTTTTGACCTCGAATTCGTCCGACTCCACGTAATTGTCTCCCCCGTATATCTTGAGCATATAGGTAGAAGTAGACTCGATAGAAAGACTTATCCTCGTCCCGTTGATCTCGGGCGTCGTCGAGTAATTGCTCCCCTTGTTTACGTCGTAAACGATCACGTTTTTGGGTGTAAACGAAGTTTCGACAATGATCTCGGCGGGCTCGTCTTTTACGTAATAATAACATTTTTCGGGTTGCTCCAATAATCTTGCCGTGGGAGCGGCGCCCGTCTCTTTGAGATCGCATTGTCCGCAAACTCTTTCCCACTCGCCCTCTTGCGTGGCGGTAGGCTCTTTTGTCACCGTCCAGGGGCCCCAGTCGTGTCCCAATTTGTCCAAACGGACGGATTCTTCCCAATCGGCAAAAGGTATCTCGTCCAAGCCTAAGGCGTCTCTGAACATTTTACCGCAGTTTTGACATCCGTAGTAGGCAAGAGTACCGTCCTCGGTACAAGTCGGATCTTCTTGTGCCACACAGATCAGATCGTGGAAAGAGACGTCAAACAACTCGACGATACCCTTTTGATCCACGTTTTCGTTGTAAAAAGCGATATAGTAGCGGTCGGGAGATAGTGCATGTTTGCCTATGCTCAATACGTCTACGGCGTATTGTTTATCCTTCACCACCTCGAATTCGGCGACCGTTTCGTCATCCGATTCGCGCACCAATGTCGGCGCCTCCGTCACACCCAACGCTCCTGCAAAATCGATGTGAACGGTGATCATATCACAAGAATCCACGTACTCGATATAATGATTGGGATTGATGATATCGTCGTTATAAAGACGATACGTCCCCTTGACCTCAACCTCGGTTTTGTCTTTCGGCACCGTAAAAGAGTATTTTCCGTTATCACCGTCAAACTCGATGTCCTCGCTTACGAATTCATCGAAAAAGTCCCGATATTCGCTACCGTCCAGGTCATATTCAAAACAGGCGACTTGCAGTTGTTGCCCACCAAACGTATTCCAATCGTCGGTAACGTATTTGTCAATGATATAGTTGCCGATCGAGATACTATCAAAAATCAAGTTACCGCCCGTCACGTGTATCCCCACCGGCGCGCCCGTCTCCAATGTAACTTGCTTGCATAACAAACCAATACGACCGTCAGCCAAGATATGGTTGGCGGCGAACCTGTCGCTATCGATCTCAAACGTATCGACCGCTATCGAACCCAAACCATCGCCGTTTTTGACAAGGATAGCCAGCTCGCTGCACGAGTACAGGTCGAGCGAACTCAGCGCCGTATTGTAATCGATCCCGGCTCCTCCCATATTGATCTCGACTTTACCGGTCGTTAGGATCGAAATGGGAGTCGTGCTTGTAGCGCAAATCGCCAATCCGTAATCGGCGCCCATAACGGTAGAAGGATTGTTACGGTAACCGACGTAGTGAAAAGACGAATCCTCCAAAATGTAGACTGACCCGCCATACAGCCCGTACACCTTGCCATGCGTCCCGTTGCACTTGTCGCTATCCAACAAACTCAGATCGATCTTCCCTTTGAGATTGAGTCCGTGCGAAGCCTTGATCCCATAGATCGTGCCGCCCTCTTGGTGGGCGGAACCGTATTCGTGCGCAAGAGTAAGTTTGCCTTCTCCGCCTATCGAAGGAGTTTCGACGTTGCCTTTGACTTCGACAAACGGTTGATCTTCTTTGACGGTCAAAAGCACCGTGCCGCCTTCCATCACGACGTCAAAATAGGCGGTGTCGCTACTGCTATAATCCACGGCGACAAAGGGGACGTCAAAAGCGTCTTTGAGAGACAGTTTGTTGCATTGATTGCCCAAGTGCAACACGTTGCTTTCTCCGTTGCTGCTTTTGACCTCGTACCAAGCCACGTAATCTTTGCCGGTAGCCGACGAAGCCAACGTAAACTGATTGTTGGAATCCAACACAAGGTATCGCTGCGACCAAGTAAAAGTATACCCCAAAACGCTTACCTCGTTATACGATATCTCGCCGACGGTTGCCGCCATAGCCTTTGGCGTCGCCTCCGTCACGCCCAACAGCGCGACTGCCAGCGCTATGATCAAACTAATCCCGATAGTCCATCCGAGTTTTTTAGACATTTGCGTATATGCGGGCGTGCGCCCGCGCCTCCAAATTGTTTTATATTTACTACCATATTATCAAACATAATGTCAATACGCAAAGATCCGCATACAAAAAGCCCTACGGTCTTGCCGTAGGGCTTGATGATTACTTGGCGTATTCCACCGAGCGCAATTCGCGGATAACGCACACTTTGATTTGACCCGGATAGTCCAATTCGACTTCCAACTTTTTGGCGATCTCTTTCGCCGTAAAGTAGGTTTTGGCGTCGTCGATCTCTTCGGGCTTGACCATCACTCGGATCTCACGGCCGGCTTGGATAGCGTAACTGGTCTCCACACCGGGGAAAGAATTGGCGATGGTCTCGATGCTCTCCAACCGCTTGACGTAGCTTTCCAACGACGCGCGACGGGCACCGGGACGGGCGCTCGAGATGGCGTCGGCGGCTTGGACGATCATTGCTTCCAAGGTCTTGGCTTCCACGTCGCCGTGGTGCGCCTCGATCGCATGGATGACGGCGGGACTCTCCTTGAACTTTTTGGCGAGATCCACACCGATCGCCACGTGCGTGCCTTCGATCTCGTGATCCAATGCCTTACCGATGTCGTGCAACAAACCCGCTCTCTTGGCGATCTTGATGTCGGCGCCCAATTCGGCAGCCATCACGCCCGCCAAGTGGCACACTTCCAAGCTGTGTTGCAGCACGTTTTGACCGTAACTGGTACGGAATTTGAGACGACCCAACACCTTGAGCAATTCGGGATGGATATTGAAGATGCCCGCTTGGAAAGCGGCTTCCTCACCGGCGTCCTTCATTTGGTTTTCGATCTCGTTGCGGGACTTGTCCACCACTTCCTCGATACGAGCGGGA
>CADBTQ010000064.1 GCA_902797685.1 uncultured Eubacteriales bacterium
CATCACGGTCAAGTTTCGCTATCGTCCCACCGAGTACAACGCCGATTTGATCAACCTAAGCGCTCGTTCGGTCGTGTGGGGCATAGACGGCAGGCAGGACAGATTGTTCGTAGCCGATCCCACGAAAGGCGCCGACTACCATTCGGCAAGCGGGGACATGACCTATTTTGCGGATACCGATTACACCGCTTTGGGCAGCGGCAAAGTGATCGGTTATTTGCCCGTCAACGACAACACCTTGGCGACCTTTACCGACGAGGAGTACGGGCACAACTTGTTCGTGCGCAAAGGGAGTTGGTCAGAGCAAACGATCACGGTGGGGGACGTAGCCAACACGACCTATACCGCTCTTTTCCCCATCGTGGGCAGTTGGCGTGTCAGATCCCCCTATCCCGTGGGATTTGGAGAGATCGGCGGGCAAAAGGTGTTCGCCACGCCCGAGGGAGTGTACTCCCTCGTGTACAATTCCCAATACCAAGAGGGCAAGTCTCGGCTCAAAGGAAAGGTCGACCTTTCCTCTCCCTTGTGTGCCCGCCCTCACGACGGCAAGTATTACCTCTCGACAGGTAACGGCGTATGGGTGTTGGACGGTCGCTTGACTTACGGGGACAAAGGCGACGAAGTGTTCGAGTTGTCTAAGATCGGTATCGAGGGAGTTAGTTGTTGGTTCGAGTCCCGAGGTCAGTTGGGCTTTGGCACCTTAGACGGCAGGGTGTGCGTAGTGGACGAAGGCTTTGCCGACGTGACGTTCAAACCCCTTTTGGCGGGCGATCTCACCTTGGACGGAGAGGGCGGCGTGGTCGTATCCCAAGAGATCGAACCCCCTTTGGGGAGCAAGCTCTATCTTGATTGCGACGCATACTATCCCTTGGCGCAAGGAGAGATGGCGGGCGGGGTTTGCTATCTTCCCGCCGACGGCGTCGACAGTGTGTACGAAGGACAAACGGTGTACTTGGGCGAAGGGCGAACGCCCGCTACGGTCGCCGAGATCGATTGGGCAAAATGCGCCGTTACCTTTGCCGAGGATAGCGAATACCCCCAAGGCAGTATTACGTTGTGGGGCAACGCCCAAGGCGTACCGCTTGACTGGACGAGGGAAGGCAACTACCTAACCCTTACTCGAAAAGACGGTTTTTCGGTCAAACTGACCTCGCTCGAGGGGGTGGCGACGGGCAAGTGGGTGTCGACCTTCCCCGTGGTCGCTTATTGGGAGAGCCAATCGTTGGCGATCGGCAAGGGGGAGCAAAACAAGCTGCTCACCCGTTTGTCCGCCACCTTTTTGAGCGCGATAAGAGGGGGAGCCGAAGTCGTGGTCTCCAACGGCTCAAGCCTCGAGCGGTTTGCGTTGAGGGGGGTCGGCAAACTCGATTACGGCGACTACGCTTTCGATCGCGCCACCTTTGAGGGCACGAAGTGGCAATCTCACGTAAAGAGGCTCAAAATGCGCTTTCATCATCTTTGGTATCGTGTCGTCAGCGATACCGACGGGGCGTGGGAGTTGGGCTCGGTCGTACTTTCGGGCGTAGTCCCCGACAAACAAAGAGGAGGAGTAAATGGTTAATAAAGTAAGCGAAACGGCAAGAGAAAAGATCTTGCGCAAGACCCCCTATGCCCATTCGGTCCGACCTTCGGACGACGGTATGGGCGCGGGTCAGGTCAAAAAAATGTTTTACCAAGCCGTCACCGACCGCGAGGACTCGGCGCTTGCCGAGGTGGATCGGGTGGTCGACGAGGTCAACGCCGAACTGGATACCAAGGTCAACAACGAGGACGTGGTGGACATCATCGACCGAGACTCACTGACCGGGAAAGTGGCTTCGGCTTTGGCTGTCGTCAACTATTGTGACAACGCTCAAAACACCTTTCGGCTGTATTTTACCGATATCCACGTGCCTGTCACCGCTTGGGTGGAGGACGAAACCTTGGAAGGGTTCGGTTACCGCGCTTTCGTGCCTTTGCCCGACGTCAAAGGGAGCATGATCCCCGAAGTGTTCTTTTCTCCCCAAGACGCGGCGATAGGGAAAGGGCTCGCCAATATAGCGGAAGCGGTGGAGGGCGGGGTCAATATCTACGGTATGTATTTGCCCGACTCTACCGTCGTCATCGACGTGATCTATCTCAACACACCCAACGTATACAGCGTGGTCGTCAAGGAGACCCCCCACGTCCATATCGAGGTGGAGGACGGTACGGTGCGCTATCGCAACGGGGATTATGCGTTGCCGGGTACTGTGCTTACCGTGTCTTGGACGGTGGATCAAGGTTACGTCGGCACGGTCACGGTGGGGCACCAAGAGGCGACCTCGCCCGCAACGTACCAAGTTTCGGGGACCGTGTGGATCGAGTCTTTGGAGGAGGTAGCTAATGAGGGGTAAGACTAACGCTATGCACGAGGTGCGCAAGATCACGTCTACCGACCTGACCGTCACGGACATGAACGCCGTGATTTTGCCCGAGGATTTGGGTGTGACCTATTTCGACAAGGTGACGGTCAAGACCGAAAACGTTTTTGTCAAGGGGTATTGTTCGGGCATGATTCCCCATCAGATCGACAAACCGTTGCTCGAGGGGGCGACCCTTATCCGCGACTATGCTTTTCAAAACGATACCAAACTGACGTCGGCGATCTTGGCGGACAGCATCACGAGGACGGGTTACTACACCTTTTACAATACGGGTATCACCTATTTGGAAACGGGTACGGGCATGGAAAACATCGGAGAGCGAACGGCGACGGGTTGTCGGTATCTCGTCAAGGCGGTGCTAAGAGGCAACAACGCTATTGTCGGCCCGTATTGTTTCCAAAACGACGCCGCTTTGGAAGACGTCGTGCTGGAAGAGGGGATCGCGCAGATACAAAACTTTGCTTTTGCGGGCTGTGTCAGGCTCAAACCCATCGTTATTCCCGAAAGCTGCGTCAAAGTATTCCAATCGGCTTTTCAAGTGGACGCCAATTTGCCCAGTTACCTCAATCGAGAGTTTTTCGTGCTTTTCAAAAGGCGACCGAAGTGGAATCAAGCGCATACGACGTTGATCGCCTATCCCACACTCCTCGGCAGCAACATACTGAACAATCGTCCTAGGGATAATCTCGTCGCTTTCGTTCCTTGGGATTGTTTTTTGTTCTATTCGACCTATTCTACCAGCGTCAATGCGGGTATTTGGAACGACTGCGGCGGTTGGATCGAGGCACAAGAGGGGCAAACCTTGCCGACAACGAATACCGAAACGTATAACGGCACGACCAAGACCTATTCGTACTCATGGTACAAAGAGCCGTCCATGACCACGCCCGTGACGGTGGCGGACGAGGACGGCACGTATTACGCATATATAACGGAGGTGACAGCGTGAAAAGCAAGTGGCTTTTAGTGTTGATTTGCTTGGGAATGGTCGCGACCTTTCTTTGCGGTTGCGAGGGAAGCGTCAGCGACTATTTCGAGCAAAATTGGTTGGACAAATTGATCTCTTACGCGGCGGTGCTGTTGGGCGCGGTGACCGCTATCTCGGTGACGATCGCCAAAGTCAGATCGGGATACAAGACCCTGACCGAGGGTATAGACAAAGTGGACGCCAAAGGAGAGGGGTTGCGACTATCCCAAGAGGCGTTGGCAAAAGCGCAAAAACTGTACGAAGAAGAGTGCGCCAAATTGCTTGACGAACTCAGACAATTGCAGGCGTCTCGAGCTGAACAAGCGGTCGCTTTGGACGAGATCAAGCGGCAGTTGGACTCGCTCAAGCGCGGGATGTCGTTGGCGCTCGTCAACGACCCCGACTTGGTGGAGAGAGGCACCGCCCGACAGATCGCCATCGAATGGGAGGTGGGAGATGAAACCCAAATCTAAACTCGTGTTGGGATATATCCTGTATATCCTGTTGGCGATCGCCCCCACCGCTTTGTGTATCGGGTTGGATTGGCGAGCGTATACCGCCACTCCCGCTACCACCGTATCCATGAGTTTGGCGGGGTGCGCAAGCTTGCTGTTGGTGACGTTGCAAGCCACCGGGCATATGCCCACCAAGGTCAAACGCGTGGTAGTCTACGGAGTGATCGCGGGGGTGTTGTGGGCGCTCAAACCCATCGTCTCCCACCTCGCCATGTTGATGACCGCCATGACCGCGGGCGAGGTGTTGGGTTTGTTGATCGCCGCTCCCATGATACGCACAGCTCGTCGGCAGTTGGAAGCGGAGAGATTGGGGGAGACCATATCCAAAAGCGTAGAGGAGGTAATCAAAGGTAGAGTATGATGGACAAGACCAAATCGTTTGTCAAAAGCAACGTATTCTTTTTGGTGGTCGCCACCGCTTGCTTGCTGTATATGGCGAGAGGTTTTGTGGAGATCGTGGAGACGGGCAAGACCATACCCGAGATATTGGCGGACGGGGCGCTGTCGGCGATATTCGGCTTTTTGGTGAGCAAGTTGCTCAGTTTGCAGGGTATCGCCAAAGGAGAAGCTAACCCCGAGGTGGCGGCGACCGCCCGTTTGCACGGGGAGACGGTGGAGACTATCTCTCGCTACATCGACCGCTTGGACGAGTGGTGCGAAATGCAATCGGCGCAGTCTTTGCGCATAGCGCAAGCCAAAGTGTTGGCGGTCGAGGGGATCGCTTACGACGACTTTGTCAAGGGGCTCTATCCCGTCACCGTTGAGGGCGAAGTGCGCTATTTACCCGCGGCGGCGTTGAGTAAGCCCAAACGCAAAGCGATCATAAAGGCAAAACGCGTCAAATTGACCCCTCTTACCGCGTCCTCTCTGACGTCGGACGGGGGCAAAAACAAAGACCCCTACGACTTTGGCATCGACAAAAAGAAGTACGAGTTTCGCCGTGACGCCAAACAGTGGATAAGCAAAGCGGTGTGCGGCTTGTTGTTTGGGTACTTCGGGGTCAAATTGATCGAAAATTGGAGTTGGTCGTCCCTCATTTGGACGGCTTTGCAGGTGGCGGTCATCGTGCTGATGGGCATGATCTCCTATCTCAACGCCTACTTCTTCGTGGTGGACGTGGACAGGCATCGGGTGATCCGCAAAATCGACATCTTGCAAAAGTTCGAGGCATACGCCGAGGTGAATTATGCGATACAGTGAAGCAAAATGGAAAAAATGGTACCTCGACCAAACGGGGACCGAGTGGAAGGAAGAGGACGACTATCCCGACACGTCCTCTTGGACGCCCGCCCAAAAGAAGGTGGGCGAAACGCTGTGGGCGCGCTACGTTGAGGACAAGGCGGCAAAAGACGACTTATCCTATCAAACCGCGCAAAACAGGGCGGACGTGGAGCGAGCCAAGCGGGACGCGATCCACAGCAACGAGCGATTGTCCCGCGCCTTTGGCGAGACGGCGCAAGCCACGAGGATGGCGGGATTGGGGGTAGCGGACAGCGTGCGAGCCGAGCAGACCGCAAGGCTCAACGACACCTTGCAGACCCTGCAAAAGGAAGGGGAGATCACCCGCCGCAAGTTGTACCAAAACTACGCCCAAGAGGCGATCAAAGCGGACGAAGCGGTGGGCGATACGGTTGCCGAGTACGAGGCGCAAGCGCAAGCGGAGGGCAAAGCCCAATGGAACGCACTCAAAAAGGAACTCTCCGCCGACTTGGAGTATTACCGTAGCCGCTTAGACGACCGCACCTACTCGCAAGAGGGGGTGGACGCTATCAAAAGTAAGATCGAGTCCCGCAAGGAAGAGTTGGGCTCGTCCTACGACGAGGCGATCCGTTGGATCGAGGAGTTGCCCACCTATCGACCGAGCAGCAAGCAGGTGATGGTGACGACCTATCTGGGCGAGCAGATCCCCGTCAATCGTTGGGACTACGACTTGGCGGACGCGGTGACGTACACGGGCGGCGCGGGCTCTACCGTGGGCAAGATCGATATTTTCAAGGTCAAAGACGGAGATACCACCTACACCATCAAAGGGGGCGACTACGCGGACGAGGGGACAGACCAACTCCTCAAAGCCATCGCCTACGCCAAAAACATCGAGTTGACCACCGGTCGCACCCTCTATTACCG